>JACOTG010000049.1 GCA_016178505.1 Planctomycetota bacterium | reverse complement strand
AGTACGGTGCCGAGAATGTGGCTCAGATCATCACGTTCGGAACGATGGCCGCACGCGCAGTCATCCGCGACGTGGGCCGCGTGCTCGGCATCCCGCTCTCCGACATCGACCGCATCGCAAAGAAAATCCCGTCCGGACCAAAGGTGTCGCTCAAGGAATCGTTCGACGAGGATCTCGAGCTGCGCCGCTCGTACGAAACCGATGCCGCAGTGCGACGCCTGCTCGACATCTCGCTGAAGCTCGAGGGGCTCTCGCGTCACGCGTCGACGCACGCAGCCGGCGTGGTGATCACCGACGTCGCGCTCCAGGAGTACGTCCCACTCATCAAGAACGGGGACGACGTCACGACGCAGTTCACGATGACCGTGCTCGAAGACATCGGACTGCTCAAGATGGACTTCCTCGGCCTCAACACGCTCACGATCCTCGACCGCGCGTTGAAGCTGATCCGCGAGACCCGCGGACTGACGCTCGACCTCGCGACGATTCCACTCGACGACGCCGCGACTTATCAGCTCCTCCAGCGGGGCGAAGCGTTCGGCGTCTTCCAACTCGAGTCCGGCGGAATGCGCGATCTCCTGCAGAAGATGCGGCCGGATTGCTTCGAAGACTTGATCGCCATCCTGGCGCTCTACCGTCCGGGCCCGCTCGGCAGCGGCATGGTCGAGACGTTCGTACGCTGCAAGCACGGCGAGGAAGCGATCAGCTACAAGCACCCCATCCTCGAGCCAATCCTACGCGAGACGAACGGCGTGATCCTGTATCAAGAGCAGGTCATGCGCATCGCGAACCGGCTCGCGGGCTTCTCGCTGAACGAAGCCGACAGCCTTCGCAAAGCGATGGGCAAGAAGAAGCCCGAAATCATGGCGAAGTTCAAGGAGAAGTTCATCGACGGCGCCGTGGGAAACGGAGTCGATGCCGCGACGGCGAAGGAGCTCTTCGGCCTCATCGAGTTCTTCGGCGGCTACGGCTTCAACAAGAGCCACTCGACGGCGTACGCGCTGATCTCGTACCAGACCGCTTATCTCAAGGCGAACTATCCGGTCGAGTTCCTCGCTGCGGTTCTCAGCTGCGAAATCGAGAACACGGACAAGGTCGTCGAGTACGTGAACGAGTGCCGGCGACTCGGGATCCCCGTTCTCGGACCGCACGTGAACCACAGTCGGCAAGATTTCTCGGTGGAGTCCGGCGGCATTCGGGTCGGCCTCCTCGCCGTCAAGGGCATCGGCGAAAAGGCGGTGGATGCGATCCTGCGCGGTCGTGAAAGCGGCGGACCGTTCCGCACGATTTTCGACCTGTGCGAACGCGCCGACGTGCGCGCGGCGAACCGCACGGCTCTCGAGATCCTCGCGAAGGCAGGCGCACTCGACGGCCTCGGTACGCACCGAGCCGCAATCGTCGCCGATGTCGACGGTGCGGTGGCATCGGGCGCGCGCGCGCAGGAGGATCGCCGTGCCGGACAGGGTAGTTTGTTCGGCGGCCCATCGCCCGTTGCTCCGGCGACGACGGCGCCACCACCCTCGGTCGGCATCGAGCCGTGGTCCGACCGAGAGATCCTCGTAGGCGAAAAGGAGACACTCGGGTTCTACCTATCCAGCCATCCGCTTCTCAAACACGAGTCGACGATTCGACGCTTCTCGACGGCGAAGACGAGCGACTTGGCGTCGCGAAAGGACGGCGACGAGGTTCTCATCGGCGGAATGGTGAAGAGCCTGCGTTCGACCGTGACTCGGAATGGACGAAGCAAGGGAGAGCGAATGGCTCTCTTCCGCATCGAGGACCTCGACGGAACGGCGAGCGCGGTGTTGTTTGCGACCGAGTTCGCCAAGTACGGCGAACTGATCACCGAGGATGCCATCGCCTTTTTCAAGGGTCGCATAGATCTCTCGCGCGAAGAGCCCGGCATCAAGGTCTCGGAGGTGATCTCGGTGGAGAAAGCGCTCGCGTCCTTGTCCCGATTCCTGTCGGTTCGCCTCGACGAAGATCGAGCTTCGGCGGACAAGCTCAACGCGTTGCGCGCGATGCTCGAGCGGCACCCGGGATCGTGCCCAGTGGTGCTCGAGCTGGTCTCGTCTTCGGGTGAGCGGACGCAGATCCGCACGGCTTCGCGGTTCTCGGTGACGCCATCGGAGCGGGTCACTTCGGACGTCTCCGACATCGTGGGAGCGGGAGCCGCGACCTTCGGGTAGGCACCTATCGGTCAGCGCCTCGAGTTCGCTCGCAGGTGACCGGTAATCGCCCGGAGAGCCGACTACGCCTTGGCGGCGACGGCCTTCGTCTTCTTTCCCGATCCGGCCTTGGCGGACTTCTTCTCGTCCGCCGCTTCCTTCGGGGTCGCCTCCGCAGCCGCGGCCACGGCCTGAGCCTCTTCCTTCGCGCCTTGCACGGTCAACTCCCAGATTGCCTGCGGACCGTTGTCGCCAAGCCGATTCTTCGCCAACCGAACCACGCGCGTGTAGCCGCCCGGACGTCCAGCAAACCGCGGGGCGATGTCGGTGAAGAGCTTTTTCGCGATGATCTTGTCCTGGAGAAACGAAATCGCGCGCCGGTAGTCGTGAAGGCGTGTGCCGGGCTGAGTATCGCGCGCGAGCGTGATCAGCCTCTCGGCGGCACCACGAAACTCCTTCGCCTTCGCGAGCGTGGTCGTGATGCGCTCGTGGCGAAGCAAGCTGACGACGATGTTGCGACGAAGGGCGTCGCGATGGCTGGTCGTGCGGCCGAGCTTGCGGCCCGCTCTTCGATGTCGCATGTCACTCCCCGCTCTTCTTCGCGACGTCCGCGCTCTCGCGCAGCGACAATCCCAACTCGACGAGCTTCTTCTTCACTTCCTTCAACGAGGTGCGTCCGAAATTGCGGATCTCGAGCATCTCTTCCTCGGTCCGCTGCACGAGCTCGCCGATCGTCCGGATGTTCGCGGCGGAAAGGCAGTTCGACGCCCGAACGGACAAATCGAGGTCCGAGATCGGTCGATTCAGCTTTTCCGCATTCGCGCCGCCGAACTCGGCCATCGGGATGCCGTCGGAGCGTTCGTCTGCGCGCGGCAGGACCGGGCCGAGCTCGAAGTAGTGAACGAAGGGATTCAGATGCTTGCGGTAGATCTTCGCCGCTTCCACCAACGCCATCTCGGGCGTGATCGCTCCATTGGTCCACACGTCGAGGATGACCTTGTCGTAGTTCGTCAGCTTGCCGACGCGCGTGTTTTCCGTGCGGAACTTCACGCGCCGAACCGGCGAGAAGATCGAATCGATCGGGATGATCCCGATCTCTTGACCTTCAACGGCGTTTTCCTCCGCCGTGACGTAGCCGCGACCCTTCTTCACGGTCAACTCCATTCCGAAGTCAACCTTCTCGGTCAACGTGCAAATGTGGAGATCGGGATTCACGATCTCGGCACCCGCGAGCCCCTGGATGTCTCCGCCCGTGACCGGACCCTTTTTGCTCTGCTGAATCTTCAGCGTCACGGGCTCATCACCGGCCAGCTTCACGACGAGCTGCTTGACGTTCAGGACGATGTCGGTGACGTCTTCGTAAACGCCCGCGATCGTCGAGAACTCGTGGACGACTCCGGTGATCTTGACGGTCGTCACTGCGGTGCCTTCGAGCGACGACAGGAGCACACGCCGGACTCCGTTCGCGACCGTCGTTCCGAAGCTCCGCTCGAACGGCTCGACGGTGAATCGACCATATGTCGACGACAGGGTGTCTCGATCCGCAATGACCTGCGTCGGAAGCTCGAAATTTCTCCAGCGAATTCGCATCGCGTCGCCTCTCTCTCTTCCCTCGTTCCGCTACTTGCTCAAGAGCTCGACGATCAGCTGCTCTTGGATCTCGAACGACACTTCCTCACGCCGCGGGAGCCGCTCGACTACTGCTTCCGGCGGATCCTCCTTGAGCGTGAGCCACTCGGGCAGCCGGTACGAGAGTGCCTTGACTTGCTCGATGTTCTCTCGAACGTGCTTCGTGGCCGTCTCGCCGATCGGCTTGATGACCATCTTGTCTCGGACGGGGAGCGACGGAACCGTCGTTCGGCGCCCGTTCACGGAAATGTGGCCGTGAACGATCAACTGCCGAGCTTGGGGACGGGACATCGCGAACCCGATGAGCGTCAGGACGTTGTCGAGTCGGCGTTCCGCTGTCAAGAGCAGCGCTTCGCCCGTGTTGCCCTTCGTGTGGCTCGCCACGTCGAAGAAGCGGCGGAACTGCCGCTCCCAGATCCCATATGCCCGCTTCAGCTTCTGCTTCTCACGAAGCTGAATGCCGTATGCGGAGGGCTTTCCGCGCCGCCAGGGATGCATTCCCGGCGGATACTCGCGCTTCGAGACTGCGCACTTGGGCGTGTGGCAGCGAGTGCCCTTCAGGAAGAGCTTGACCCCTTCTCGCCGGCACAGCTTGCAAACCGAATCGGTATGACGACCCATCACTCTCCTCGGATTCTCGTGTGACTAAACTCGACGCTTCTTGCGCGGACGGCAACCGTTGTGGGGAATCGGCGTCGTGTCCTCGATGGCTCGAATCTCGAGCCCCGCGGCGTGAAGTGCGCGAATCGCCGACTCGCGGCCGGAGCCGGGTCCGTTCACCTTGACGTCCAACTCCTTGACGCCGAACTTCACGGCTTTTTCGGCGACCTTCTCGGCCGCCTTCTGAGCCGCGTATGGAGTCGACTTCTTGCTCCCCTTGTATCCGATCGTTCCGGCGCTGTCCCAGCACAAGACGTCGCCGTTCGTATCCGCGATCGTGATGATCGTGTTGTTGAAGGTCGCGCGGACGTGCGCCACGGCCTTCGTGATGCTGCGTTTGATCTTCTTCTTCTTCGGCATGCGCTATCCCCGCATCTCCTTGACGCCCTTCTTTCCAGCAACGGTTCGACGCGGACCCTTTCGGGTTCGCGAGTTCGTCCGCGTTCGTTGTCCACGGACAGGGAGGCCCCGGCGATGTCGCGCTCCGCGGTAGCTCCCGATTTCCTTCAAGCGAGTGATGTTCTGGGCGACCTGGCGACGAAGACCACCTTCGATGACGTAGTTCTTCTCGATGTACGACGCGATCCGCGAGAGCTCGTCGTCGGTGAGGTCCTTCGCGCGGACGTGCCAGTTGATTCCCAAGTGCTCCAGGATGTCGGCCGTGTTCGACGGCCCGATTCCATAGATGTAACGGAGAGACACCCCGATCTTCTTTTCGGCCGGGATGTCGACTCCGAGAACGCGCGGCATTCGTCTGCCTCCTCGCCGTCTTGTGGCGGTGACTCTTCGCCTCGGAAACGGGCAACCTCGGACTCCGCGGCGTTTCGGTGTCCGTCGGTCGTGGCCGGGTCGGCCCTCAGCCCTGTCTTTGCTTGTGCCGTGGGTTCGTGCAGATCACGCGCACGACGCGCTTCCGGCGAATGATCTTGCAGTTCTCGCAGATCCTCTTGACCGAAGATCGAACCTTCATTCGAACCCCCTACTCGTCACGTGACGCAACCAGAAACTCCATCGACCGCGAAACCCGCGTGGATCGCAACTACTCTCGGTAGACGATTCGGCCCTTGTTGAGGTCGTACGGCGACATCTCCAACGTGATGCGATCGCCGGGAAGGATGCGAATGAAATTCATCCTCATCTTTCCCGACACGTGGGCTAACACGCTATGACCGTTCTCGAGCTCGACGCGGAACATGGCGTTCGGAAGTGCCTCGCGCACGACCGCCTCGACACGGATCGGTTCTTCTTTGGCCATACCTACCGAAGTGGTGATCTCCACCCGCCAACCGAGGTACGAAAGCCGAGCATTATAGCCAGGCACTCGATCGTGTAAAGTGACTACCTCGGCGGAATTCATGGCAGCGTGAGAATCTGCGCGCCTCCCTCGGTCACCGCGACGGTGTGCTCGAAGTGCGCGGACCATTTGCGATCGCGGGTGACGACGGTCCATCCATTGTCGAGCACTTCGACGTCGCCCGTTCCGGCATTCACCATCGGCTCGATGGCAAGCGTCATTCCCGCTTTCAGCAGCACGCTCCGCTCGATCGACGCGTCGCCGACGAAGTTAGGCACTTGAGGCTCCTCGTGCAGTTTTCGGCCGATCCCGTGTCCGACGAACTTCTCGACGACCCCGAGCCCGGCTTCGCGCACGGCCGCTTCGATCGCCGCCGACACCGCCAGGAGGCGAACCCCGGCGGCGACGGTCTGGATTCCTCGCTCGAGCGACTGGCGGCAGACGTCGAGGAGTCGGAGTGTCTCCGCCGATGCGGGGCCGACCGAAAAAGTCGAAGCTGCATCGCCGAAGTAGCCGCGGTATTCGACGCCGACGTCGACGGAAACGATGTCGCCTTCGCGAAGGCGGCGCCCACCCGGAATCCCGTGAACGACTTCCTCGTTCACCGACACGCAAATGCTCGCCGGGAATCCGCGGTAGCCTTTGAATGCGGGGCGTCCGCCTTGTGCGCGAATGACCTCGTCGATTCGCCGATCGAGCGCTGCGGTCGTGAGGCCGGGCTTGATCGTCACTTCCGCTTCGTGGAGGGCGTTCGCAACCATGCGACCCGCCGCACGCATGATCTCCAGCTCGCGTGGCGACTTCACGGTAATCATGCCTCGGGCACCTTCCGAATCGCAGCGATCAGGCTGTGCTCGACTTGCTCTGGAGGCGCGAACGCATCGACCGACGTGAGAATTCCTCGGTCGCGATAGTATCCGATGAGATCCGCCGTTTTCGCCGTGTACTCGACGAGGCGACGCATCACGGTTTCTTCCTTGTCATCGTCGCGCTGAACGAGTGTCGAGCCGCAGAGGTCGCAGATCCCCGCTTTCTTCGGCGGAACGAACTCGACGTGATAGCTCGCGCCGCATCGCGGGCAAGAGCGTCGACCCGACAACCGCTTCACGAGCGCAGAGTCGGCAACGTCGAAGAAAAAAACTCGGCTCACGTGCGTCTCGGCTTCGAGCGCGATCGCCTGGGCGCGCGTCCGCGGAAACCCGTCGAGAATGAAGCCGGCCGCGCAATCGGGCTCGGAGATTCGAGCCTTCACCATTCGCACGACGACGGCGTCGGGGACGAGCTCGCCGCGGTCCATGAACACCTTGGCCTCGCGTCCGAGCGGAGAGCAGTCGGCGACCTCCTTTCGAAGGAGATCGCCCGTCGATATGTGTGCGAGGCCGAGCTTCCGTCCGATCGCTTGCGCCTGCGTTCCCTTCCCGGCACCCGGTGGGCCGAGGAAGACGAGGCGACGGCTCACTTGCGGACCACCCGCCCTGCCCCGCCCCTCCCGCGCTTCATGAAGCCTTCGTAGTTCCTCATGAGGAGGTGCGAGTTGATCTTGTCCATGACGTCGAGGGCGACGCCGACGACGATCAAGATGCTCGTTCCGCCGATGAACTGCGTGAAGAAACGGCTCACGTCGAGCCAATCGGACACGAGCTGCGGCAGAAGGGCGATTACGACGAGGAAGGTGGCGCCCGCGAGCGTGATGCGAATCATCACGTTTTCGAGGTACTCGGCCGTCTTCCGTCCTGGCCGGATGCCCGGGATGAACGAGCCGTACTCCTTCATGTTGTTCGCCATCTCCGTCGGCTGCATCATCAACGACGTCCAGAAGTACGCGAAGAAGTAGATCAAGCCGATGTAGAAGACGATGTACCACCACGAATTTCGGTTGAACGGATTCGACGCTCCGTGAAGGATCATCGTGAAGATGATCGACGGAACGATGAGGAGCGACGACGCGAAGATGACGGGCATGACTCCCGCCATGTTCACCTTGATCGGCAGGAACTGGCGCTGGCCGCCGTAGACCCGGCGCCCGCGCATCGTGCGCGCCTGCTGAATCGGAATGCGTCTATGGCCGCGTGTGATGTAGACGACCCCGAGCACGACCGCAACGTAGAGCAAGATCATGACGATGCCGCCTTGGATCTTCTGGCTCGTCTCGGTCGTGCTCTGCGTCGCGAACGAGAGCATCGCAACGGGCATGCGGTCGATGATGCCCGCCATGATGAGCAACGAGATGCCGTTGCCGATTCCGTATTCCGTGATCAACTCGCCGAGCCACATCAGGAATACCGCGCCCGCAGTGAGCGCGACGAGCGCCATCATCTGCCACCAGAACGCTCCCTCGAACGCGGGGTCGACGAGCGGCACTCCCGTAGTGCGCGCGAGCGACGGAATCGTCTTGATGACGAAGAACCCCTGGACGATGCAAAGTGGAACCGTCGCGTAGCGGCTGTATTGGTTGATCTTTTTCTGTCCGGCAAGTCCCTCTTTGCTCAGCTTCTCGAGTGTCGGCACCACCTTCGCGAGCAGCGAGAAGATGATCGATGCCGAAATGTACGGCATGATCCCGAGCGAGAAGAGCGACAAGCTGCCGATGTTGCCGGCGGAGAACGTGTTGAACGCGCCGAACAACGAGGCGTATTCCCCGCCGATCTGCTTGGAAGCCGCTTCCATCAGCGCTTCGAAGTTCACGCCGGGCAATGGGACGTGGAACCCGATCCGGTAGCAGAGAAGCAGACCAATCGTGACGAGGATCTTCTTGCGCAGCTCGGGAATTCGAAAAACGTTCCCGATGGCGTCTAGCATGGGAGTTCCTTGGCTTCGCCGCCTGCCTTCTCGATCTTGGCCTTTGCGGACGCGGAGAACTTGTGGGCTGAAATCACCAAGCGGCGCTGGAGTTCGCCGCCACCGAGGATCTTGAGACGCTTGGTGTTTCGTCGGACCAGGCCGAGCTCGGAGGCCTTGCCCGGATCGATCGCGTCACCGTCCGACAAGCCGTTCAAGTCGCTGACGTTGAGGACGGTGAACTCCTCGCGAAAAATGTTGTGAAATCCGCGTTTCGGGAGTCGACGAATGAGCGGCATCTGCCCGCCCTCGGAGACGGCAGGAATTCCGCCGCCCGATCGTGCCTTCTGTCCCTTGTGTCCGCGGGTCGACGTCTTGCCGTGGCCGGAGCCGATGCCGCATCCGATTCGCTTTCGGTGCTTGCGCGGCGTGACGCCGCGCCGGCGGATGTCGCTCAGAATCATGACACCTTCACTCCTCGAAGCCGCTCGATCTCCTCCACCGTGTGCAGATTCTTCACCGCATCAAAGGTGGCTTTCACGAGGTTGAGCGGATTCGTCGATCCGTAGGCCTTGGTGAGCACGTTTCGTACTCCCGCTAACTCCATGATCGCGCGCACAGCGGCGCCGGCGATGACGCCGGTGCCGGGCGCTGCGGGCTTCATGAAGACGCGGGAGGCGCCGAAAGCCCCCCAAACTTCGTGAGGAAGCGTGTCCCCGTGAAGCGGGACGCGAATGAGGTTCTTCTGTGCGTCCTTGATCGCCTTCTCGACGGCGGGCGGCACTTCGTTGGCCTTGCCGAACCCGATGCCGACTCGCCCGGCTCGATCGCCGACGACGACGAGCGCGCTGAAGCTGAACCGTCGACCACCTTTCACGACGGTGGCGCATCGGTTGATCTTGACGACGACGTCCTGGAGCTCTTGATGCTCCGCCATGCCCCTATCGAATGCCATGCGCCACCCTATTCGAGTTCGTGCGGCCCAAAAGCGAGGCGACCCAGCGCCACCCCGACTCGAGCCGTCGGCCTCACCTAGAAGGAGAGGCCTCCCTTTCGCGCCGCATCGGCCAACGCCTTGATGCGACCGTGATACCGATAACCGTTGCGATCGAAGACCACCTTGCCGACGCCCTTCGACTTCGCCTGCTCGGCGATGTCCGTTCCGACGAGCACCGCAGCGGTCTTGTTTCCGCCCGACTTGATGGCGTTGCCGCGTTTGCGGAGCTGCACGGTGCTCGACGACGCGAGAGTGCGACCGCTCGAGTCGTCGACGACCTGGACGTAGATGTGGGCAAGGCTGCGGAAGACGCTGAGGCGAGGACGCTCGGCCGTTCCGGAAATGGCTTTCCGGACGTGCATCTTGCGTCGCACGCGGCGCTTGACCTTGAGTTCCGTGACGTTCATCTGGCTTCTCCTCGCATGACTCTCTGACTCGACCGCGGGTTCTGTCCCGAGGTGGACTCGACTCTCAAGACTCGCCCGAGACGAAGGTCTTGCCGGCCTTGCGGCGCACGACCTCGTCGGTGTACTTGATGCCCTTCGAGTTGTAGGGCTCCGGCGGCCGGACTCGACGAATCTCCGCAGCGAACTGTCCGATGAGCTGCTTGTCCGCGCTCTTCAACACGATGTTGGTCGGGTTGGGGAGGTCCGCCTTGATGCCTTCCGGGATCGGCATGATCACGGGATTCGCAAAACCGACCTGCAGGCGAAGCTCCTTGCCCTGTAGTTTCGCGTTGTACCCGACGCCGATGATGTCGAGCTTCTTCTCGTAGCCCGCCGTCACCCCCACGACCATGTTCGCGATGAGCGCGCGCGTCAGACCGTGCAGCGCCTTGTCTTGCTTCGTGTCGCTCGAACGTTCCACGACGATCTTGTTGGCTCCGCCGTCGACCTTCACCTTGATCGCGCGATGCACTTCCTGCGATAGATTGCCGTTCGGCCCCTGCACGCTCACTGTTTGGCCGGCCACGGCGACCTTGACGCCTCCTGGGATGTCGACGGGTCGTTTTCCGATTCGAGACATGTGTCCTCGTTCCTCCTCGGCTTCCAGTCGCCGCTAGTAAACCGCGCAGACGAGCTCGCCGCCCACTTTGCGGCTGCGGCACTCGCGGTCGCTGAGGATGCCGACCGGCGTCGAAACGAACGCGACTCCCAGACCGTTTCGAACGGTCGGGATTTCCTCGACGCCGCAGTAGCGCCGACGGCCCGGCTTGCTGAGCCGCTGGATGCTCGTGATCACGCGCTCGCCGTCCGGCCCGTACTTCAAATACACGCGAATGCGCCCCTGCTTCTCGTCCGGCAGGAGCTTGACGTCACGGATGAATCCTTCCGCCTTCAGTGCCTCGGCAAGTGCCGCCTTCACCCGCGACGCAGGAACGTCGACGGATTCCCGCTTGATGCGGCTGGCGTTTCGGATGCACGTCAGAAAGTCGGAAATGGGATCGGTTTGACTCATGTTCGATTCCTGCTCTCTACCAGCTCGCCTTACGCACGCCGGGGATCTCTCCCTTCGACGCGAGGTTTCGGAAGCAGATTCGGCAAACGCCGAACTTGCGGTAGTACGCGTGCGCACGACCGCACAGCTTGCAGCGGTTGTAGCCTCGAGTGGAGAACTTCTGCTTCGATGTCGACTTGTTGATGAGACACAGACGCGCCACGAGATCCTCCGAGTGCTATCGCCGGAACGGCATGCCGAAGAGATTGAGCAACTCGTACGACTGTTCGTCCGAGCCACCCGAAATGTGCATTGCGATGTTCATTCCCTGGGGGAACTCGACCTGGTCGATGTTGACCTCCGGGAAGACGATTTGCTCCGTGATTCCCATGCTGTAACCGCCGCGTCCGTCGAACGACTTCGCGGGAACGCCGCGGAAGTCGCGAATACGCGGAATGGCAACCGAGATCAGTCGATCGAGGAATTCGTACATGCGACGGCCGCGAAGCGTCACGGCGCATCCGATCGGCATCCCCTGGCGAACCTTGAACCCGGCGACCGACATGCGGGCCTTCGTGATGACGGGCTTCTGTCCGGTGATCATCCCGAGCTCCTTCGCGGCGGCGTCGATGCGCTTCTTTTCCTGAGTCGCCTTTCCGACGCCCATGCTGACGGTGATCTTCTTCAGCCGTGGAACCGCCATGTGGTTCGTGATGCTGAACTTCTTCATCATCGCCGGAACGATTTCTTTCGAATACTTGTCCTGCAAACGAGCCATCGCCGCTGCTCCCTCGATCACGCGCCGCGGCGTTTGCCGCGAACCACGACTTTCTCGAACTCGTTACCGCATTTCCGACAAATGCGCACCTTCTGCCCATCGGGTGTCGTCTTGTGGCCGACGCGTACCCCTTGCTTGCAGGTCGGGCAGAAGAGCGCGACGTTGCTCACGTCGAGCGGCGCTTCCTTTTGGATGCGCTGACCCTTCGGGTTCTGTGCACTCTTCCGCATGTGGCGAAAGACGCGGTTCACCCCTTCGACCACGATCCGATGGGTTTCTTGGATCGTGCGCAGGACCTTTCCCTGCTTTCCTTTTTCGTCGCCCGAGATGATCTCGACGACGTCGTTCGTGCGGATCTTCATCATCTGCGTTTCCTCAGACCACTTCGGCCGCGAGAGAGATGATCTTCATGAAGTTCCTGGAACGCAGCTCGCGCGCGACGGCGCCGAAGATGCGCGTCCCTCTCGGGTTGTTTTCGGTGTCGAGAAGCACCATCGCGTTCTTGTCGAATCGGACGATGGAGCCGTCCTCGCGACGGATGGCGTCCTTCGTTCGCACGATGACACCCCGAACCACGTCACCGGGCTTCACGTCGCCGCCGGGCATTGCGCGCTTGATCGACGCGATGATGACGTCACCGACGTGCGCATACCGCCGCCGCGTGCCGCCCAGCACCTTGATGCACATGGCTACTTTCGCGCCGGTGTTATCGGCCACATCGAGTCTCGTGTACATCTGGATCATCGAAAGTCTCCCGCGACTACGACGCCGGATTGGCGCCGCCGGCCTCACCCAAGATCGCCGCCGGTGCGAGCCCCAGCTTCGGGTCGAACTCAGTGCGCGATCGCTCGACCACGCGGACGAGCCTCCAGGTCTTCGTCTTGCTGACCGGTCGCGTCTCCATGATCTCGACGAGGTCGCCGATCTTCGCCTCGCGTTTTTCGTCGTGCGCCTTGAACGTCACGTGGCGACGAAGGATCTTGCCGTAGATCGGATGTTGCACCAGGCGCTCGACGCGAACCGCGATCGTCTTCTGCATTCGATCACTGGTGACGATTCCGATCTCGACTTTTCTCAGGCCTCTTTCGCTCATGCTTTTCCACCCACGCCGGCTGCCGACTCCCGCTCACGAAGCACCGTGAGAACGCGCGCGATCGCGCGGCGTGTCTCGCGGATCTGCGACGGGTTTTCGATCTGCTCGGTGGCCGACTGAAATCTCAGATTGAAGAGCTCGCGGCGGAAGTTCACCAAGTCCGCCCGCAGCTCGTCGCCCGGCTTGTCCCGAAACTCTCCGATCTTCACAGGCGGTGCCTCCTCTTCACGAACCGGACCCGCACGGGCATCTTGTGGGCGACGCGGTTCAGTGCCTCCTTGGCGATCGCTTCGGAGACGCCGCCGATCTCGAACAGCACCGTCCCCGCCTTCACCACGGCGGCATAGAATTCCGGCTCGCCCTTGCCCTTTCCCATTCGCGTTTCTTCCGGCGTCGACGTCACGGACTTGTGCGGGAAGACTCGGATGTACACACGACCTTCGCCCCCCAGCAGGTGCGTGGCCGTGATTCGTCCGGCCTCGAGGTGCCGTCCGGTCACCCAACCCAACTCCATCGACTGGAGTCCGAACTCGCCGAACTCCACCGTTTGCCCGCGAGTCGCTTCGCCCTTGATCTTTCCGCGCTGGTTTTTGCGGAACTTGACTCTCTTCGGCATCAACGCCATGACGTACCTCTCGAGCTAGCGACTCAACGCCTCTTCGCCAGAACTTCGCCTTTGTAGACCCAGACCTTCACGCCGATCTTGCCGTAGGTCGTGCTGGCCTCCGCGAACCCGTAGTCGATTTCCGCACGCAACGTCGAGAGCGGGATCTTGCCTTCTCCTTGAGTCTCGACGCGCGCCATTTCGGCTCCGCCGAGCCGGCCGGCGATTCGGATCTTGATCCCGAGTGCGCCTTCTTGCATCGACTGTTGGATCGTCTTCTTGAGCGTGCGGCGGAACGACGCCCGCTTCACGAGCTGCTCCGCCACGTTTTCGGCGACGAGCTGCGCATCGAGATCGGGCTTCGTGACTTCCTTCGTGTCGATCGAGACTCGCTTGTGCTCGAGGAGGCCTTCGAGGTCTTCCTTGAGCTTGTCGATCTTCGATCCCTTCTTTCCGATGAGGACACCCGGGCGCGCGGTGTGGATGATGATCTTCACTTCCTCGCCGGTGCGCTCGATCTCGATCTTCGGAATGCCGGCGAATCCGTATTCGCGCTTCACGTAACGCCGGATTCGCTGGTCCTCGACGAGGAGCTTCGGGAACTCCTTCTTGTTCGCGTACCAACGCGAGCGCCAGTTCTCGACGATTCCGAGCCGAAGCCCGGTCGGCCTGACCTTCTGTCCCATTACGCACCCATTTCGAGCTGAGGCTCGGTTGGCCTGACCACGTGTCTCATCACACACCCATTTCCAGCGTAGGCTCGGTTAGATGAAGGGGTCGTCATTCGGACTTCTTTTCCGACTTCTTCTTTTCGGGCTTCGCATTCTTCGCGCCGGACTTTCTGTCGGCAACGGGCGCCGGCGCCATCGGCTCGACGGGCTGCGGCGTCGCCGATTTCGCTGCCTTCCCAGATCCGCGCTTCGTCGTCGCGCCCGGCTTTTCCGGTCGCGCCATCAGCTTCACCTGGATGTGGCACGTCCGGCGATGGATCGGCGCGAGCCCGTGTCGCGACTGCACGCGATATCGGAGCCGCCCCTGGGCGAGCGGACCGTCGTCCACTCGAACTTCCGAGATGAAGAGGTCGTTCACTTCGACGTCTGCGTCCTGTCCGGCATTCGCCATCGCCGACCGGATCACCTTGTCGAACATGACCGACGCGCGCTTCGAGTTGAAGCGAAGGATCTCGAGCGCGTTGTTCACCGGTTTGCCGCGGACGATGTCCGCGACGAGGCGCGCCTTTCGCGCCGAGATTCGCGCGAATCGGTGCTTCGCCCTGAACTGCTTGGCCTCGACCTCGACCGCCATGACTTCTTCTCCCGATTGCAGCCGATCAGCCATCGCTTCCGCGAGCCGATCGGATTCGGACCGCTACTTCGCCGGCGCCGCCGGGGCGGCTGCTGCTTGTGCCGCCGCCTTTTCCTTCTTCGAGCTGTGTCCTCGGAACGTGCGCGTCGGCGCGAACTCGCCGAGCTTGTGGCCGACCATCTCCTCGGCAACGAACACCTTCAAGAAATTCTTTCCGTTGTGAACCATGAAGGTGTGACCGACGAATTCCGGAATGACGGTGCACGCTCGCGCCCACGTCTTGATCGGCTCGCGCTTGCCGCCTTTGCTCATCATCTCGACGCGATGGAGCAGCTTCGGCACGACATACGGGCCCTTCTTCAGCGATCGACTCATCGACTGATCTCCGACTCGACTTTTCGCACGCCTACTTTCGGCGCCTCACGTCTACTTTCGGGGCCTCACGATTACTTTCGGCGCCGAACAATGAACGCGCTCGAACGATTGCGACGGCGGCGTGTCTTCTTGCCTTTGCACAGTTTGCCTGTCGGCGAGCAGGGATGCCGGCCCCCGCCGGTTCGTCCCTCGCCGCCGCCGAGCGGATGCGCGACGGGATTCATCGAGGTTCCACGGTTGTGAGGCCGCCGACCCATCCATCGCCGGCGACCCGCTTTTCCGATCCAGACGTTCTGGTGATCCAGGTTGCCGACCTGACCGATGGTCGCGCGGCAACTCAGATGGATCAGTCGAATCTCGCCCGACGGAAGACTGACCTGCGCATACTCCCCTTCTTTGGCGGCGAGCTGCGCGACGCCACCGGCGGTGCGAACGAGCTGCGCACCCTTGCCCGGCGTCAATTCGAGGTTGTGAATCGCGAGACCCTGCGGAATGCTGCGCAGCGGCATGCAGTTCCCCACGCGAGGCTCGACCTTTTCGCCCGAGAAGACGACGTCGCCCACCTTGAGACCGACCGGCCACAAGATGTACCGCTTCTCTCCGTCGGCATAGTGAAGCAGAGCCAATCGCGCCGAACGATTCGGGTCGTATTCGATCGCCGCGACTTTTCCCGGAACGCCGTCCTTGTTGCGACGGAAGTCGATCACACGGAGCATCCGCTTGTGACCACCCCCACGGAAACGGCTCGTGGTTCGGCCGGCGTTGTTTCGTCCGCCGCTCTTCTTCGTCGATACGAGCAGCGACTTCTCAGGGGTCGTCTTCGTTATTTCCTCGAAGTCGAGGACCGTCGCGAAGCGGCGTCCCGCACTCGTCGGCTTGTAGGCTCGCAATCCCATGTGTTTCTCCGAGATTCTCGCGTGGTCGCGAGCTAGATGAACTCGATCTTGTCGCCCTCTTTCAGGGTGACGATCGCCTTTTTCCAATCCTTGCGGTTGCCGAGCGTTCCGACGCGACCCGGCTTGCCCTTCCGAACGATCGTGTTCACGCCGAGAACCGTGACGTTGAACAGTTCCTGCACGGCTTTCTTGATCTGGATCTTGTTCGCGTCGCGGTGAACCTTGAAGTAGTAGTGGTTCTTCGACTCAGCATCGAAGACCCCCTTCTCGGTGACGAGCGGGCGAACGATGACGTGATGTGAATCAGTCGGTCGCATTACCGGCGCGCTCCTGGAGGCGGCTCAGCGCCCCCTCCGACAGGACCAGATTGCGGAAGCGAAGAACATCGTACGCGTTCACGTCGCTCGCCGTTCGGACTTCGACGCCGTGGATGTTCCGAGCCGACTTCCAGAGGTTTTCGTCGCGCGATTCGGACACGATCAAGGACTTGCCCTTCGCGCCGACCGACTGGAGCAGCTTCACGACCGACTTGGTGCTCGGTGCATCGAAGCCAAATCGCTCGACGAGAAACAGCTCACCGTCGTCGAACTTCGAACGGATCGCCGAGCGCAGCGCAACGCTGCGCGCCTGTTTCGGCATGGCGTACGAATAGTCGCGTGGCTTCGGGCCGTGCGCGACGCCGCCGCCCTTCCAAAGCGGCGACTGGATTTGCCCGACTCGCGCGCGACCCGTGTGCTTCTGCTTCCACGGTTTTCGGCTCGTGCCGGCAACTTCGGTCCGCCCCTTCGTGCTCTGCGTTCCGACTCGCCGATTGGCCTCGTACATGATGATCGCGTCGTACAGGACCCGCGCACGAACGCGCTCGCCGAACGCATTGGGATCGACGTCGCGCGGAGTCGCCGACGCATCGCCCCACTTCAGGAATGGCACCTGGCTCATGATCGTTCCCCGCTACGCCTCAAGCCTTGATCCGGATGTCGACGCCCGCCGGCATACTGAGCTTCTGCAACGCGTCGACGGTCTTCGCAGTCGGCTCGAGAATGAAAATCAGCCGTTTGTGCGTCCGGATCTCGAACTGTTCCCGCGACTTCTTATCGACGTGTGGCGAGCGCAGCACGGTATAGCGCTCGATTTTCGTCGGTAGAGGAATCGGGCCGGACACTTTGGCTCCGGTCCGCTTCGCGGTTTCCACGATGTCGAGGGCGGATTGGTCGAGCGCCTCGTGATCGTACGCTTCCATTCGAATGCGAAACTTGTCGTTCTGCATACTGCCTCTCCGCCACGTTCGAGACGAGGACCGGTTGCCCTCGAAGACATACTTCGACGGCAGCCACTCGGCTCGAGCCAATCGCCAACGCGAACCGCGTCTGCGCGAACCTCGTGTTCAACCGCCCGATCCGATCGCGTCGTGTCCGCGTCTCGCGCGCAAACCTCACGCGCGCACGCGGATTCGGACGAGCGAACATCGGATCGCGCCGCTCACACCGCCGGGTCGCGTCGCTCGAGCCCCTCGCTCCACCCTGAGGGGAAAATGACGAAAAGCGGCAATTTATAGATGGGGTATGGGGCTGTCAACCCTTTGCCTGTTTTTCCGCTCTAACCGATGCGCGGCAATCGTCATTCGCCTTCGAGTCGGCGGCGGACGTCTTCCGGCACGGGAGCGAAGTCAGCGGGCTCCATCGTGTACGTCGCGCTGCCGCGAGACAGGGACCGCAAAGTGGTGGCGTACTCGAACATCTCGCCGAGAGGCACCGTTCCTCGAATCACGGCGGGTGAGGACTGAGAGTCCATGTCCCCGATCCTGGCTCGTCGCGAGTTGAGGTCGCCGATGATCCCGCTCAGGTGCTCCGCAGGAGACTCGATCTCGAACCGCATGATGGGCTCGAGCACCACGGTTCCGCGCTTGTCGAGCGCGTTCGAGAACGCCATGTCAGCCGCTTGCTGATAGGCGATCTCGGACGAATCGACTTGATGGAAGGATCCGCCGATGAGAATCGCTCGAACGTCGATGATCGGGTATCCGAGTGTATGTCCGCCGAGGCCGGCGGAGCGCACCGTCTCGAGGATCGACGGGATGAACGCCTTCGGGATCGCCTCCGGCGGGAGCTGGCTTTCGACTTCGATGGCGTGGGTCTTCGTTCGAGCTGGCTCGAGCCGCAAGACGACGTGCCCGAAATGGACGCGCCCGGCCATTTGCCGTTCGACCCGCGCCTCCCCCTCGACGGATTCGCGGATCGTCTGACGGTAGGCGACGCGCGGAGTCCCGACGTTGGCGTCGACGCGGAATTCGCGAAGCATACGGTTCTTCAAGACTTCGAGGTGCAGCTCTCCCATCCCCGAAACGATGAGCTGGCCCGTTTCGTCGTCCACGCGCTGCGTGAACGTCGGATCCTCGCGCTCCAGGCGCTTCAGCGATTCGAGGAGCTTGTCGCGGTCCGCGAGGGTCTTCGGCTCGATCGCCATCGAAATGACCGGCTCGGGAAACGTCATCGACTCGAGTGCGATCGGGTGCGCCGGATCGCACAACGTGTCGCCGGTCACCGTGAGCTTCAGCCCCGGAACGGCGATGATGTCGCCCGCTTGGGCTTCGTCGATCGTCTGTCGCTCATTCGCGTGCATGCGGAAGATCCGCCCGATGCGCTCGGGTCGCTTCAACCTCGGGATGTAGACCTGATCACCGGTCCGAAGAGTCCCCGAATAGATGCGCACGAAGGTCAGGTCCGCGTGTGCTTCGTAGAAGATCTTGAATGCGAGCCCCGCAAACGGCTCCTTCGGATCCGGCTGTCGCGCCACTTCCTTCTCGTGCTTCGGGTGGAGTCCACGGACCTCGCCCCGATCGAGCGGCGAAGGGAGGTAATCGATCACGCCGTCGAGGAGCGGCTGCACGCCTTTGTTCTTGAATGCCGCTCCCGCGAAGACCGGAAACATGCGCCCCGCGATCGTCGCCGCGCGGATTCCCGCGCGAAGGTCGTCGTCGCTGATGGGCTGTTCGGCGAGGAACTTCTCCGCGAGCGCCTCCGAGATCTCCGTGACCGATTCGACGAGATGATCGCGTTGCATCTCGAACTCGTCGGCGAGTTCCGGAGGGATCTCCGCCGAAACGACCTTTGCGCCGAGCGAATCGTGCTCCCACGTGAGCAACCGCCGCGAAACGAGGTCGACGACCCCGCGGAAGTCCGCTTCCGTGCCGATTGGAACCTGGACCGGGATCGCGTTCGCGTGAAGCTTCTTGCGCAGCGACTCGACGGCTTTGTCGAAAACGGCACCGGGACGATCGAGCTTGTTGATGAATGCGAGGCGCGGAACGCGATACCGGTCGGCTGTGATGCCGCGCTCTTGCTCCTCGGGCATCCAGTCCATCTTCGCCGTGCCCTCGTGGACCTCGCCGAGCCGGTGCTCCTTGCCGGTATAGAAGAGGATCCGTTCGGTGACGGTGGTCTTGCCGGCGTCGATGTGCGCGATGATCCCGATGTTCCGGACTCGCGCGAGCGGTACCGTCGTCGGGTTCGCCATCGCGACCAGCCCTCAAAGCAAGAGAGAATCCTCCGCCGCGTTGTGCGCGACGAAGAATTCTCTCGAGTAGATCCGGTCTACCAAGCGAAGTGTGCGAACGCCTTGTTGGCCTCTGCCATCTTGTGGACGTTTTCTCGGGTCGTGACGGCGTCGCCCTCTCGACGGTACGCGGCCATGAATTCGTCGGCGAGCCGGACGGCAAGACCACGACCCTTCTTCTTCCGCACGGCCTCGAGGACCCAGCGAAAAGCAAGCGCCTGCTGGCGGTTCTTCTTGATCTCCATCGGAACCTGGTACGTCGCTCCACCAACACGCCGACTGCGCACCTCGATCTTCGGCTTCACGTTCTCGATCGCCTTCGTGAAGACGTCGATCGGCTCCTGGTCGGCTATCTTCTTCTTGCAGATGTCGAGCGCGTCGTAGAACAGACGCTCCGCCGTCGACTTCTTGCCCTCGACCATGAGTGAGTTGATGAACTTCGCCGCGAGCCGGCTTTGGAACTTGGGATCCGGCTTCAGAAACCGCTCAGTGGACTTGAACTTCTTCGACATCTCTCTTCCTTCGCTCTTTCGCGTTTCCGAGTCTTACTTGGGTGCCTTGGCGCCGTACTTCGAGCGACTGCGCTTGCGGTCCTCGACGCCGATCGAATCCAGCGTGCCACGGATGATGTGGTAACGCACGCCCGGAAGATCACGGACGCGACCGCCGCGCACGAGCACGATCGAGTGCTCCTGCAGGTTGTGTCCCTCGCCCGGGATGTAGACCGTGATCTCCTTCCCGTTCGATAGGCGCACGCGGGCGATCTTTCGGAGCGCCGAGTTCGGCTTCTTCGGGGTCATCGTCTTCACCTGCAGACAGACGCCTCGCTTTTGTGGGCAGCTGTCCAAAGCGGGTGACTTGCTCTTGCTCGGCACTCGCCGGCGTCCGAGCCGGACCAGTTGGTTGATCGTCGGCATTGCTTCGAATCCTCTCTCGTAACCGTTACGGCCGCGCTAGGCGGCTTCCTCGCCGCCCGGCACTTCGACCGGCTTCGGCTCCTCGAGCACGTTCTTCTTGATGGTCGCTCGATAGTAGTTCTTGAAGCCGGTTCCCGCGGGCACGAGGTGCCCCAGGATCACGTTTTCCTTGAGACCTTGCAGCGTGTCGACCTTGCCGGCCATCGCCGCTTCGGTGAGAACCTTCGTCGTCTCCTGGAAGGACGCGGCCGAGATGAACGACTCGGACTGCAGTGCGGCCTTCGTGATGCCAAGGAGGAGCGGCTTCGCGGTCGCTGGACGCAACTTCTCTTTCTTCAAGCGATCGTTTTCCTCGCGGAAGCGGAACTTGTCGACGACCGCACCCGGAAGGAAGTTCGAATCGCCGGGCTTCTCGACTCGCACCTTTCGCAGCATCTGAGAAATGATGATCTCGATGTGCTTGTCGTCGATCGTCACGCCCTGCGATCGGTAGACGTTCTGCACTTCACGCAGCAGGTACTGCTGGAGCGCTTCCTCGCCCGAGATGCGCAGGATGTCGTGCGGCACCAACGGCCCATCGACGAGCGGCTCGCCGGCCTTCACGCGGTCTCCGCGGTGCACGCGCAGATGCTTGCCGTGCGGAATCAAGTGCTCTTTTTCGATGCCGCTCTCGTTGCGGATCATGATCGTGCGCTTGCCACGACGCTTCTCGCCGAGTTCGACGACACCTTCGAGCTCGCTGATGACCGCCGGTTCCTTTGGCTTTCGAGCCTCGAAGATTTCCGTGACTCGCGGCAGACCACCGGTGATGTCTTGCGTTCCGGAGATCTCGCGCGGAGTCTTCGCGAGCAGCGTACCCGCGACGATCTTTTCGCCCTCCTCGACCTCGATGTGCGCCTTTTCGGGAATCGGGTAGAGACCGAGCGGCGTGCCCTTGTCGTCCTCGATGACGATCTGCGGGTGCAGATCGCCCTTGTGCTCGATGATGACCTTTCGGCGAACGCCCGAGCCCGGGTCCTTCTCTTCCTTCATCGTGACGCCATCGACGATGTCGTCGAAGCGCACGACTCCTTCGCGTTCCGCGAGGATCGGCGTATTGTGCGGGTCCCACTTGACGAGACCGGCCTTCGCGTCGATCTCAGCGCCTTCCTTCACTTTCACCACGGCGCCGGCCGGAATGAGGTAGCGCTCGATCTCTCGGTCCTTCTTGTCGACCAGGACGATTTCGCCGTTTCGGTTGAGCACGACGTTCTCGCCCTTTTGGTTGGTGACGACCTTGAGGTTCGAGTAGCGGACCACGCCGCCGCGCTTCGCCTTGATCTCGGATTCCTCGACGGACCGCGACGCGGTTCCGCCGATGTGGAACGTGCGCATCGTGAGCTGCGTGCCGGGCTCGCCGATCGACTGTGCGGCGATGATCCCGGTTGCCATTCCCTCCTCGACCATTTCGCCGCGGGAGAGATCGGCGCCGTAGCAGGACGCGCAGACGCCAAGGCGCGCCTCGCACGTGAGCGGGCTGCGCACGCGGACCTTTTCGTAGCCGAGCGACTCGACCTTGCGGGCGATGTCCTCGGTGATGAGCTGGTTTTCCTTGACGATGACTTCGTCGGTCACGATGTCGACGATCGTGTCCCGAGCGACTCGCCCGCGGATGATTTGCGACAGGGGAACTTCGACGTACTCGCCCTTGTAGACGGTACCCTTCGAGATGCCGTTCAGCGTGCCGCAGTCGTGCTCCGTGATGACCATGTTCTGCGCGACGTCGGCGAGCTTTCGCGTGAGGTAACCGGAGTCGGCGGTCTTGAGCGCGGTGTCGGCGAGACCCTTTCGGGCGCCGTGCGTCGAGGAGAAGTACTCGAGCACTTTCAGGCCTTCGCGGAAGTTCGCCTTGATCGGCGTTTCGATGATCTTTCCGGATGGCTTCGCCATGAGGCCGCGCATTCCGGCGAGCTGTCGAATCTGCTCGATCGAACCACGCGCGCCGGATGCCGCCATCATGAAGATCGGGTTGAGGTACGGCTTGCCGTCGCGCGTGTCGGTGCGAAGCTCCTGCATCATTTCTTCGCCGACCATCTCGCGCGCGTGCGTCCAGACGTCGACGACCTGGTTGTATCGCTCGCCCTCGGTGATGATGCCCTTGCGGTAGATCGACTCGATCTGCTCGACCTGGCCCTGGGCCTTGTTGACGATGTCATTCTTCTTCGTGGGCATCCGGAGGTCGTTCTTGCCGAACGACACGCCGGCGAGCGTCGCCGACTTGAATCCGAGCTCCTTCACGTCGTCGAGGAGCTTCAACGTCAGGTCGCGGCCGAGCCGCTTGTGGATCTCGTAGATCAGCCGCTGCAGAGCCTTCTTGTCGAGCTCGATGTTGTAGAAGGGCGCACCCGGCGGAAGGATGTCGTTGAAGATCACACGACCGACCGTCGTGTCGACCATGCCGCCCTTCGCCTTGGCCTCGCCCTCGGACGTGAACACGTTTCGATCGCGCAGGCGCACCCGAATCTTCGTGTGCGTTTGGACCTTCTTTGCGTCGTACGCGAGAAACACTTCCTCGAACGAGCTGAACACGCGCTTCCCTGCGGGCTCGCCCGCCTTGTTCACCGTGAGGTAGTAGCAGCCGAGCACGATGTCCTGGCTCGGGGCGATGATCGGTCCCCCGTGCGCCGGCGAGAACACGTTGTGAATCGACAGCATGAGCGTCGAGGCCTCGACCTGCGCCTCGAACGAGAGCGGCAGGTGCACGGCCATCTGATCGCCGTCGAAATCCGCGTTGAATCCGGCGCAGACGAGCGGATGGATCTTGATCGCGTTGCCTTCGACGAGGATCGGTTCGAACGCTTGGATGCCGACGCGGTGAAGCGTCGGGGCGCGATTCAGCAGAACCGGGTGATCTCGAATCACTTCTTCGAGGATGTCCCAGACCTCTTCGTCCTTGCGCTCCAGCATCTTCTTCGCCGACTTGATCGTGTCGGCGAGGCCGAGCTCCTTCAGCCGCCGAATGATGAACGGCTGGTAGAGCTCGAGCGCGATCTTCTTGGGAAGACCGCACTGGTGCAGCTTCAGCTCCGGTCCGACGACGATGACCGAACGCGCCGAATAGTCGACGCGCTTTCCGAGCAGGTTCTCGCGGAAGCGACCTTGCTTGCCCTTGATCATGTCGGTGAGCGACTTCAACGGGCGGTTCGACGAGCCGAGCACGGCGCGCCGGCACCGGTTGTTGTCGAAGAGCGCGTCCACCGACTGCTGCAACATGCGCTTCTCGTTGCGGATGATGACCTCGGGTGCGTTGAGGTCGAGGAGCTTCTTCAACCGGTTGTTTCGATTGATGAGGCGGCGGTAGAGATCGTTGAGATCGGACGTCGCGAAGTTGCCGCTCTCGAGGAGGACGAGCGGGCGAAGCTCCGGAGGGATGACCGGGATCACGTCGAG
>JACOTG010000251.1 GCA_016178505.1 Planctomycetota bacterium | reverse complement strand
CAATCGGCATCCCGGCTCGCTGCGGCGATCCGCGCCCGCGAGATCGGCAGCCGCGAGTTGCTGGCGCTGTTGCTGCAACGGGTGGCGCAGCACAACCCGCGCCTCAATGCCGTCGTCACGCTCGACGCCGAACGTGCGCTCGATCGTGAGTCGCGGCACGTCGATCTCGGCGTGGAGCGACCGCATCTCGTCGATCGGGACGACGTGCAGGTAGACCGCGTTCACGCCGACGTACACCGCAACGAGGATCAGCACACCGACGATCAGCCCGCGTGGGAGGTCGCGCTCGGGCCGCTTCAATTCGGCCGCGCTGAACGGGAGCTGGTACCACCCTTCGTACGCCCAGAAGATCGCGATCGCGGACGCGACGAGTCCGGTCACGAGATCGGGGCGCACGAACGAAGGATCCGCCGTCGCGCGCGTCGATGAGGACGGATGTGCGAAGAGAAACCCGCCCAGAGCAATCGCGCCGAGCGCTCCGAGCTTTGCAAACGTCGCGACGTTCTGGAGCGCGGCGCCGAAGCGAACGCCGAAGTGGTTCACGATCGCGAGCGCGAGGATCATCGCCGCCGCGGCGACGACCTCGGCTTCGGCCGACATCGGGACGACGCGTGCGAGCGAGCCGCCGAACGCGACGGCGAGCGCGGCGATCGTGCCGCTGTTGATGACGAAGAGGAAGCACCACCCGTAGAGGAAAGCCGTGAACTTTCCGTACGCCTCGCGCAGGAACGCGTACTGTCCACCCGCTTCTGGGAACATCGTGCCGAGCTCGGCATAGGCGAACGCGCCGAAAAGGCAGACCGCGCCGAGCACGGCCCAGATGCCATAGATCCACGCAGGCGAGGGAAGGCTTCGCGAGATGTCGAGCGGCTTGAGGAAGATGCCGGACCCGATGACGCCGCCGACCACGATCGTGACGGCGCTCACGAGCCCGAGGCTGCGGCGAAGCTCGGGCTCCGCGCGTTCGATCAAGCGATCTCCCCGACGTTCCGCGCCGCCGAGGAGGGGAACGAGAGCGTCACGCGAGCGTGCATCAAAGTTCGGCCTCCGGCGGTCGTGTCGAGCGAAGCGTCACCGGCGGCATTCTATCCGAGCGGCCACGCGAGACGGCGAGCCTCGAGACTTCGCGGCGCCGGAAGCCGAACGTCTCACGCACGCGCTTGAACGCGCGGCCGCTTCCGGGCAAGCTCCTGCGTCCCGCGCGGCCGTGCGGCGCCGCGCATCGCGTTCTCGCGGAAAGGAGCGGTCTTCGCATGACTTCGTGGACTCGTTGGCTCGTCGTCTGTGGCGTCGTTGGCGGCATCGTCGGTTGCGCGATCATTGGCCGGAGCGGCGATGCCGAGGCGCAGCGCTTCCTCGACGCGTACGACGCGACGTACTCGAAGCTGCAATACGACGCGCAGCTCGCCGACTGGGACTCGAACACGCACATCGTCGACGGCGACGAGACGAACGCGAAGCGCACCGAGGCCGCGAAAGGCGCGCTCGCCGAGTTCACCGGGAGCAAGTCGAACATCGAGGCCGCGCGGCGCTTCCTCGCGAAGCCCGAGGCGCTCTCGCCGCTGCAGAAGAAACAGTTCGACGCGATCCTCTATCTCGCGGCCGACAATCCGCAGACGATTCCGGACGTCGTGAAGGAACGAATCGCCGCCGAGACCGCGCAGACCGAAAAGCTCTTCGGCTTCCACTTCAAGCTCGCCGGCAAGGAAGTGAGCACGAACGAGATCGACGATCGCCTTCGCGACGACAAGGACCTCGCCGTGCGCCGAGCGGATTGGGAGGCGTCGAAGGAAGTCGGCATCGGCCTTCGCGACGGCCTCGAAAAACTCCGCCGCCTCCGCAACGAAACGGTGAAGGCGCTCGGCTACGACGACTACTTCAGCTATCAGGTCTCGGACTACGGAATGACTCGGCAGGAGATGATGGATCTCCTCGAGAAGATCAATCGCGAGCTGCGGCCGCTCTACCGCGAGATGCACACGTACTTCCGCTACGAGCTGGCGAAGCGCTACGGCCAGCCGGTGCCGAACCTCATCCCCGCGCACTGGCTGCCGAATCGTTGGGGCCAGGACTGGAACGCGCTGGTGTCGGTGGAGGGCTTCGACCTCGACGCCGCGCTGAAGACGAAACAGCCCGAGTGGTTCGTGAAGCAAGCCGAGCGCTTCTACGTGAGCCTCGGCTTCGAGCCGCTGCCCAAATCGTTCTGGGAGCGCTCATCCCTGTATCCGGCGCCGGTCGGCTCAACGTGGAAGAAGAACAATCACGCGTCGGCGTGGCACATGGACCTCGACCACGACGTGCGCTCGCTCATGAGCATCGAGCCGAACACCGAGTGGTACGAGACGACGCATCACGAACTCGGCCACATCTATTACTACCTGAGCTACTCGAACCCCGACGTGCCGTTGCTCCTTCGCGAGGGTGCGAACCGCGCGTACCACGAGGCGATCGGATCGATGATGGGGCTTGCCGCGATGCAGCCGCGGTTCGCCGCGGGCGTGGGGCTCCTGCAAGGCGCGAAGAAGCCCGATCCGATGCAGACGCTGCTGAAGGAAGCGTGCAACTACGTCGTGTTCATTCCGTGGTCGACCGGCACGATGTCGGTCTTCGAGCACGACCTCTACGCGAAGAACCTGTCGCCCGGCGAGTGGAACGCGCGGTGGTGGGAGCTCGCCGCGAAGTACCAAGGCTTCGAACCGCCGTCTCCGCGAGACGAGCAGTACTGCGACCCCGCGACGAAGACGCACATCAACGACGACCCCGCGCAGTACTACGATTACGCGCTCTCGTACGTCATCCTCTTCCAGATCCACGATCACATCGCGCGGAAGATCCTGCACGAGGATCCGCACGACACGAACTATTTCGGTCACAAAGAAGTCGGCGATTTCCTCAAGAGCATTCTCCGCCCGGGTGCGAGCGTCGACTGGAGGCAAGTCCTCCGCGACAAGACGGGCGAGGACCTGTCCGCGCGCGCGATGCTCGACTACTTCCAGCCGCTGCTCGAATGGCTGCGCGAGCAGAACGCGGGGCGGTCGCCGGCGATCGACTAGAAGATCGCGTAGTCGCCGAGGTCGCCGCCGCTCGCGAGAACGACGAAGACCGCGACGGCGGCGATGACGAGCAGGAGTGCGGGGATGGTCCACCAGTACGGACCGTCCCAAAGCGTGCGCAGCGCGGAGCGCCCGCGATCAACGATCGAGCCAGCCAAGCGCTGCCATCCTTTCGACGATCGCGTCGGCGACGATGTGGTGACCTTCCACGTTCAAGTGGGGGTCGCCGGGGCCGAGCTGCAGCGCGCGGATGTCGCGCCAACCGTGCGCCTCGGCAACGCGCGTGAAGATCGGGTGGAGATCGAGGACATCGAACCCCGCTTCGGTGCCGAGGCGCGCGATCGCCGCATGCCGATCGGCGTGCGGGCACGGATCGTGGTCCGGACCTGCTTGCGGGCCGTAGATCGTGACGAGCATCGGAATCCTTCGCTCGTGCGCGAGCGACGCGATCTCGCGCAACGACGTCTCGACGACGGCGAACCCGGTCATGCGCCGGTACTCGCGCGGCACGCGCTCCTCGGAAACGGCACCGGGGTCGACCTGGATGCGCCGGACCTTCTCGGCCTTCTCCTGCGCGTCGGGTCCGAGGAAGAACTCGGCCCGCGATTGCAGGGCATCGTCCTCGCCAGTCGTCGAGCTGCGCGCGAGAAACGCCGGGAGCTGATCGTCGTTGTCGACGGCGCACACGACGAGGAAGTCGGGCTCGAACGTCAGCGCTGACGCGCGGAGGAGAGCGGCCTCTTGGAACGCGTTGTACCCGGGCACACCGAAGTCGAGCGTTTGAATCGGGCCGAGACCTCGTCGCGCGCGTCGTTCGGACGCGGCGTGTTCGACTCGGCGAAGAAACGTCGCATCGATGTCGACGCCCGGGCCGAACAGGATCGAGTCGCCGAGCGCAACCAGACGGCTCACGGCGGGCGGCTTCGGCCGCACCCACTCGCGGTCGCGAAAGCCGTACGAGTTGGTCGCGAGCGGAACGCCGCCGAACCAGCAGTCGAGGTTCGGTACGAGCTCGTAGACGAGGTCTGCGTCGGCGCTTCGTCTCACGATCCCGCGGAGGTTCATGGTGGGGCCGGCGGCGCTGTCGGCATCCGGTCGACTCCGTTCGCTGAACGAGAGCGCTTCGTCGAGCGAGCGGAACGGCCCCGCGTTGCGCCGTGCCGACAGCGCCATCGCGACGGCGACGACGGCCACGATGCTTGCGGTGATCGTGATCGCCGTCTTCGTTCTCGTGCGCGTGATCGATCGAGCGATGACCGTGCTCCTCCCATTCGCGAGGTCGCGGGCCTTCGCTACGCTCGCACAACACCGGGATCTCGGCAAGATGCTCAGGAGCCGGAGGTAACCTGTGCGCGCCGCGCGGGAAGAGCGGCGAGGAGGCAACCATGTACGTCGCGATGAATCACTTTCGGGTCGCGGCCGAAAACGCGGCCGCGTTCGAGCAAGGCTGGCGCGAGCGCGATAGTTTCCTCACCGGTGTCCCCGGATTCCAGAGCTTCCATTTGTTGCGCGGTGCGCCCGAGGGAGATGGCACGGTGCCTTTCGCATCGCACACGACGTGGGAGTCCGAGGCCGCATTTACGGCGTGGACGCAGTCGGAAGCGTTTCGACGAGCGCACGGGCAGAGTCGCGCGGGCGCGTTGACGCTCGGGCCGCCGCGATTCGCGGGTTGGACGTCGGTCGAGACGGGTGCGCCGGTGGCGGCGCCGTCGCGTCGCGTGCAGATGAACGGTGCCGCGATGTCGGCGACGCAGATTCGATCGCTCGAGGACGTCGAGCGGCGCTTCGGCTTTCGCCTGCCCGACGGGGCGTACTGGTACGACCGCCGCAGCGGAGCTGCCGGCGCGTGGGGCGGGCCCGCGTCGGGATTCCTGCCCGCGGGTCTCGACCTCGGCGCCGCGATGCCGCCCAACTGCTCGGGCGGCGGGACGCACGTTTTCATCAATGGACGCGAGCTCCACACGATGGACGTGATGGGACTGCAACGCCTCCTCGGCATGGTGATGCCGGGACGCTACTTCGTCGACGAGATGGGAAACGCGGGGTTCGAAGGCGGTCCGCCCATGTTCAACCTACTCGCCGCCGTGCAGCAGGCGCAGGCCGCGAAGCGCGGCGGAGCGGGATCTTGGAGCCACACGACCGACGTCGGCGGATCGCGCATGCACGTCGGCGGCGACGGCCAGGGCTTCACCTATTTCATGGACAGCGACGGCCACAGCTTCTATTCGGGGTGAGGCTCACTCTCCCATCCGCCGCCGAGGGCTTTGTAGAGCGCGACGAGGCGTGACGCCACGGCGGTGTCGCTCTCGACGAGCTGGCTCTCGCTCACGAACAGCGCCTGCTGCGCCTGCAGCACGTTCAGGAAATCCACGAGACCGTTCTGGTGGAGCTGCATTGCGAGGTCGGCGGCGCGGCGATTCGCGGTGACGGCTTCGTCGAGCGATGCGCGTCGCGTCTGCTCGTGCGACCACGCGACGAGTGCGTTCTCGACGTCTTCGAGCGCGCCGAGCACCGCGGCTCCGTAGCGCGCGAGAGCCTGATCCGTCCGGGCGTCCTGCACCGCGATGCCTTGCCGGATGCGGCCGCCGGCGAAGATCGGCCACGTGAAGCTCGGGCCGATCGACGAGAAGACGCTCTTCTCGTCGAAGAGGGTGGCGCCGTCTACGCTCGAAACTCCGAGGGAGCCGGTGAGCGAGAAGCGCGGGTAGAGGTCTGCCGTGGCCATGCCGATTCGCGCCGTGGCAGCGGCGACCTCGCGCTCGGCGCGGCGCACGTCGGGTCGCCGTCGCAGGAGGTCGGCCGGAAGGCCCACGGGCACGCGCGCGGGCGGCGTCGGAACGGGCGCGTTGCCGCCGAGCTCGGCGGCGAGAGCGTTCGGTTCCTGACCGAGCAGAACGGCGAGGCGGTGCGCGGCTGCCTTCATCGTCGTCTCGAACGTGGGGATCTGCGACGTCGTCGTTGCCACTTGCGCGCGGGCGCGCGCGACGTCGAGGTCGGTCGCGAGGCCGGCATCGAAGCGCGAGCGCGTGAGATCCAGAGTGTCGCTTTGCGCGCGGACGTTTTCGCGCGTGATCGCGAGCTCACGCTGCGCACCGCGAAGCTCGACGTAGTTTCGCGCGACCTCGGCCAGCACGGAGACCAGCACGTCACGGCGATCCCACTCGGCGGCGCCGAGGTCGGCGTCGGCGGCCTCGACGGAACGCTGCACGTGACCGAAGAGGTCGACCTCCCAGCTCGCGTCGAAGCCGAGTTGATAGAGATCGTTTTCGCGCGTCGAGGAAAAGCCGCTGTTGCTCGATGGGCCGGACGACGAGTTGCCCGTGAAAGCGTTTTCGCTTCGCCGCGTGCGGGAGTACGAGCCGCTCGCGTCGAGTTCCGGCCAACGATCGGCTGCGGCGACGCCGCGCAACGCGCGCGCCTCACGCAGTCGCGCCCCGGCGATGCGCAGGTCGAGGTTTGCGCTGAGAGCACGCTCGACGAGTGAATCGAGTTCTGCGTCTCCGAACACCGACCACCATCGCGAGAGATCGGGCGGCTCGCTCGAGACCGCCGCAGCCGGCGCCTCTGCGAAAGCGACGGGAGTCGCCACCTCGGGCTGCGTGTAGTTCGGTCCGACCGCGCAACCCGCGAGGAGGAGTGCGAGCGCGGGAAAAATTTCGGGACGAATGAGCCAGGCTCGGTACCCACGTATCACGAGCGAGAAACCTCGGCGTCGATGAAGACGTCCATTTGCTGGCCGACGTAGATCGGGATGGAGTTGGGGTCGAAGCTGTAGATCACTTGGAGGACTCGCGTGTCGACGCGCTCGGTGCTGTCGCCGGTGAGTGAGCGTTTGGGGACGACGTAGGGCTCGACGCGCTCGAACTGCAGCTCGGTTCGCAGCTCGCGATTGCCGCGAACGTAGGCGACGGCGGCGGCTTTCGGTCGGAACCGCCACGCATCGTTCTCGTCCACGTCGATCCGAACGTGGAGGCGATCGACGCCGCCCATGACCATGAGCGGTTTGTCGAGCGGTCCGGCTTGCGCGTACTCGCCGAGTCGCACGTTGACCTGCAACACTTCGCCGTCGACGGGAGCACGCACGACGAGTCGATCGAGTTCGATTTCGGTCGCGCGCACCAGTGCCTCCGCGGACGCGACGTCCGCCTTCGCAATCTCGACGTCGGGCTTCCACGCGCCTGCTTCGAGGAGCTGGAGCTGCGCCTTGGCTTCCGCGACTCGCGCGACACCGGCGTCCACCGCGAATCGACGCCGGCCCATCTCCTCCATGCTGATCGCGCGCTTGTCGCCGAGCGACTCCGCGAGCGCGAGCTGATTGCGAAGATCGGCGAGCGTCGCGTCGGCTTCGTGAACGCGGGCTTCGGCGGCGGGAACGTCCTCGGGCCGGGGCAGCCCCTCGAGCCTCTCGAGCTTGGCTTTCGCCGACGCGAGCGCGGCTTGACGGACGATCAGCTCGGCGCGTGACGAACGATCGTCGAGCTTGAAGAGCACGTCGTGCGAATGGACGCGGCCGCCGACGAGCACCGGAATGTCGGTGACGACGCCCGATGTGGGCGTACCGACCGCGATGTTCTGCGTGCTCGCCTCGACGAGGCCCGCGCCGGCGACGTACGCCTTGAACGGCGAAGCTGCGGGATCGGCGACGGGCTGCGCCGGGTTCACCGGCTTGTTGCTCGCGAGCACCGTGTAGACGCCGAAGAGGAGTCCGATCAGGGCCAACAGCGGTAACACGTACTTGCGAATCACGGCTGTGCTCCTGTCAAAGGTCCTTGGAGGACTCGACGACCCGTTGGACGCGTCCGTCATCCATCTTCGCGATCCGATCCGCGAAGTCGAAGATCCGCGCATCGTGCGTGACGATCACCAGAGATCGATCCGCGGCGACCGCCACGTCGCGCATCAGCTCCATCACGTGCTGCCCCGTTTCGTGGTCGAGGGCGCTCGTCGGCTCGTCGCAAACGATGAGCTTGGGCGCGTGCACGAGGGCCCGCGCGATCGCGCCGCGCTGTTGCTGTCCGCCGGAGAGCTGTGCCGGGAGGTCCTTCGTGCGGTCTCCGAGGCCGACTCGCGCGAGCCCGTCGCGCGCGCGGTCCAGCGCTTCGCGGCGCGGCACTCCGTTCAGGAGGAGCGGAATCGAAACGTTCTCCGCGGCCGAGAGCGTCGGCAGGAGGTTCAACGCCTGGAACACGAAGCCGATCGTCTTTCCGCGAAAGCGCGTCCGATCGTTTTGAGGCATGGCCTTGAGGTCGTGGTCGAAGACGCGGCATTCGCCCGAGTCCTGGTCGAGGATGCCGGCGATCACCGAGATGAGCGTGGTCTTGCCGCATCCCGACGGACCAACGAGCATGAGCAGCTCGCCGACGTTCACGTCGAGGTCGATGCCGCGAAGCGCCGTCACGGCGGAGGTGCCGCTGCCGTAGGTCTTCACGACGTTTCGCGCGTGGACCGCGATTTCAGTAGCCGTCACCATGTGTTCCCCATCAGGTCTTGAAGACGATCGCCGGCTCGAGCCGCATCACCCGGCGAATCGAAATCGCCGCCGACACGAGACAGATCAACGTGACCGAGGCTGCCGTGAACACGAGAAGCTGCCACGGCAGGCGGAACGCAACCTCGGTATTTCGGAAGACGTATCCGAAGAGCGACGCGCCGCCGATTCCGAGGCCGTAGCCGATCGAGCCGACCACGATCGCTTGCAGGAGGATCATGCGGAGGAGAACGCCGTTCGTCGCACCCATCGCCTTCAGCGTCCCGAACAGTCGGAGGTTTTCGAGCGTGAAGTTGTAGAAGGTCTGTCCCGCGATCGCGGTCCCCACGAGAAACCCCAGCATGACCGCGATGCCGAAGTTGATCGGGATGCCCGTGTACTTCATGAAGTACTGAATGGTGAGCTGAGTGAACTGCGCCTTCGTGTAGGCGGCGAGTCCCGTGGAGATGCGGATGCGATCGCAAAGTTCCGCGATGCTCTGGCCCGGCTTCGCCTTCACGAGAACGAACGAGAGGAGTTTCCGTTCACGCGGAGCGAAGAGCGTCGCGCGGGAGTACGTCGTGTAGACGACCGGTTGTGACTGGAACGTGCGCGACACCCGGCACAGCCCCACCACGATCGCGCGGTGATCGTTCAGCTCGAGTGCGTCGCCGACGTGAAGCGGAACCGGCTTTCCATCAGGCGTCGACGGCGGCTTGGCGAGCTTTCCCGCTGCGCCCGCGGCGTCCACGATCACCCCGTCCGCGCGCCGCAGATCCTCGAGCGTTCCCTCGGTCATCTCCGGTGGTCCACCGATCAGCGTCGCGTCGTCGAGTCCGAGGACGTTGCACGTCTGAAACGTGCCGTTCGCAAGGCGCGCCTTGAGGAGGCCCTTGTAGAGGGGCATCGCCCACGCGACGCCCTCGATCCCGCGAACGCGGAGGACGGCGGTGTCCTGGAGAGGTTTGATGTCGTCGATGAACTGCACTTTCGGATCCATCACCCACACGTCGGCGAGGCCCGTGTCCGTGATGGCGCCGTACGTGCGCGTCATCAACCCCGCGAAGATCGCGGACTGCTGCGTGATGAGGAGGGACGCGAACGTGACGCCAAGGATGATGCCGAAGTACTTGGCGCGATCGCCCATCAGCATCTTGAGCGCGACGCTCCTCATCGGCGGCCTCCGCGCGCCAATCGCTCGATGCCTCCGAGCGAGAATGCGGTGACGTGCTCGGCGAGCCGCTCGATCTCCTTCGGTCGATATTCGAGCCTCGGCTGCAAACGCGCGATGACGGCTTGCGCGTGGTGATAGTGGAGGCACTGTCCGACGATGCTCGACGCGCAGGTTCGAACTTGCTCCGCGGACAGGCGGCCGGGAGGGGCGAGGTCCCGCACGATCGACTGGAGCTGCTCGAACCGTGGGCGAATGACTTCGTCGACGATGCGGTCGAGTGCAGCCGTCGGCTCGATCATCTCGCGCGACATGAGCTTTCCGTGCCATGCCGGTTGCCCCTCGTCGAAGATCCGCAGCAGGAACGAGCGGACGAACGCGCGGAGGCGATCTTCGGGGGTCGCATCGCGGCGAAGGCCGAGGTCGAGCGGATACTTCTCGAGCGAGCAGCGATCGGCGAAGCGAAGGACGGCCTCGTACAGCCGCTCTTTATCGCCGAAGTGGTAGTTGACCGCGGCGACGTTGGCGCGGGCGCGCGCACAGATCTCGCGCACGGTGGCGTTGCGATAGCCGCGTTCGGCGAAGACTTCGCCGCCGGCTTCGAGGAGCCGGTCGCGGGTCTCGGTGTTGGAAGATGCGGCAGTCGACGTTTTCATCTCGTGTCAAACAAGCGTTTGAATCGGGAGTTTAATGCGGGCGTTTGAATCGTCAAGCATCCGCGCGGAAATTTTGCCGATACAATGCGGAGAGCTTTCACAGAGAAGACCGGAGACGCCCGCGTGGCCGAGAATCCCGAGCCCGTCACGACCATCGGCGACTACCGCATCGTTCGCGAGATCGGACGCGGCGGAATGGGAGTCGTGTACCTCGCGGAGCACGTTTCGCTGCGGCGCACCGTTGCGCTCAAAGTCCTTCCGGCTCATCTGACGCTGCGATCCGAGGTCGTGCGTCGATTTCGTCAGGAAGCGTCGCTCGCGGCGCGCCTGCGCCATCCGGGGATCGTGCAGATCTTCGACGTCGGCGAAGCCGAAGGCGCGCACTTCATCGCGATGGAATTCGTCGACGGCACCCCGCTCGACGTCGTCATCGAGCGTCTCGACGAGTTCATCGACCGACCCGGCGAAGTCGAGGGATCGCGCATCGGCTCGATCGTTTCGCCCTCTCCGCAGGTGTCGGCATGGAATCGAAGCTACGTCAGCGTCGTGTGCCGCATGGCGATTCAGATCGCGGACGCGCTCGAGCACGCGCATCGCGCCGGCGTCATTCACCGCGACGTGAAACCGGCGAACGTCCTCGTTCGCGGCGACGGCAGCGTCGTGCTCACCGACTTCGGCCTCGCGCGCGACGAAGGCATGCCCTCGCTGACCGCGACCGGCGAGTTTGCGGGCACGCCGTACTACGTCTCGCCGGAGCAGGCGCTCGCGCGCCGCGAGACGATCGATCACCGCACGGACGTCTTCTCGTTGGGCGTCACCCTCTACGAGCTTCTCACGTTGCACCGTCCGTTCGAGGGAAAGACGTCGCAAGACGTGCTCGGCCAGATCATCTCTGCCGAGCCTCCGAGCCCGCGCCGCTGGAGCCCGACGCTGCCGCGCGAGTTGTCGACGATCATCCTGAAGGCGCTAGAGAAGGATCCGAACCGCCGTTACTCGAGCGCCGCTGCGTTCGGTGCGGATCTTCGTGCGCTCCTCGAGTTCAAGCCGATCGCGGCGCGGCCCGCGTCAGCGGTGTCGCGAATCCTGAAGCTCGCGCGCCGGCATCGCGCGGCGACCGCGGCAGTGGTCGTCGTCGCGCTCGGGGTGGCGACGGCGACCGGCTGGTGGTGGGCGCAGCCGGGCACGCTGGAGATCACGTCGCCGACGGACGGCGCGACGATCTACGTCGACGGCCGTCCCATCACCGATCGGACGAGCGCCAATGCGCCCGTTCGCTTGAAGGTGACCCCGGGCGTTCATCGCGTGCGCCTCGAAAAACGCGGCGACACCGAGGACCTCGTGGCCGACGAACAAGAGGTCGTCGTCCCGCGCGCGGCGACAAAACCTCTCGATCGGGCTCTCATGAGCTTGAACGGCGCCATCAAGCTCGATTCGGATCCGCAGGGCGCGCACGTCAAGCTCCTCGGTCCCAACGGCCGCGAGATCGTCGTCGGACGGTCGACTCCCGTGATCGATATCGTCCGATCCGGACGGTACCGCGCCGTGTTCGAGTTGAACGGCTTCCCTTCGAAATCGGAGCTCGTCGACGTGAAGCCGGGCGGCGAGAGCGTGGAGTGCAAGACGGTATGGGAAACCGGCGACATGGTGCTCGACGGTTTGCAGGACGGCATTCAAGTCGAAGTGTTTCGCGGCGAGAAGGCCGGCGGAGGTCGGTCGATTCAAGCGGTCACGCTGCCGCACCAGGCGCCGCTTCGGCTGCCGACGGGAACGTATTCGCTTCGAGCGCGTGCCGCCGAGCACGATGCCCGCGATTGGGACGATCGGCAGGCGATCCGCGTCGCGACCGGGCAGACGACTCGCGTTGGAATCTGGTTGCCCCCGATCGAGCGCCTCGAGCGGGCGTCCATCGACTCCGCGATCGCCGCGATCCTCACCGCGGATCTGGACGGCGACGGCAGGCCGGAGATCGTGGCCGCGTCGAACGATGGTTCGATCGTTTGCGTGCCGCCGCGTGGCCTACCGCGATTCCGGGTCGAGATCGGCGAAGCGGTGCGGCGGCTGATAGCGGCGGATCTCGACGGCGACGGACGAAGGGACGTCGTCGCCGGTAGCTTCTTCGGCTCCATCATCGCGCTCGGTGCGGACGGATCGCGGAGATTCGAGACGAAGGTCGGCGAGCATCTCGAGCAGGTCGTCGCCGTCGATCTCGATGGCGACGGGCGATCCGAGATCGTGGCGGCCGGCTACTCGCTTGCCAATCGCCGCGACGATTACGCTGGCACGATCCTCGCGCTTTCGAGCGAAGGCACGACTCGATGGCGCGCGGAGGTGTCTGGACAGCCGTCGCGCCTTCTGACGACGCTCGTCGACGCCGACGGCCGACCGCTCATCGTTGCGGGAACGCAGTCTCGAATCGGCGGCGAGATCGTCGCGTTCGCCGCAGACGGTGCACGGCGATTCGGTATCGCGACGGAGGGCAACGTGACATCCCTCGTCACCGCGGACGTAGACCACGATGGAAGAGCCGACGTGATCGCAGGCACGAGCGACGGCGAGATCCTCGCCATGTCGCCGGACGGCAAGCAGCTCTTTTCCGAGCGCATCGAGGGGAGCATCGTCGATCTCCTCGCCACCGTCCTCGGTGGAGAGCGTCAACCAGGAATCGTCGCGGCGACGGGAAACGGCCGGATCATCGTGCTCGCTCCCGACGGCTCTCACCGGTTCGAGGAGAGCGTGGACGGCATCGTCGAGGAACTGCTCGCCGTCGACATCGACCGCGACGGAAAGCCGGAGATCGTGGCGCGCACTTCGAGCGGACGCATCGTCGCCGTCTGGACCGACGATTGGCACGTTCGCGACGTGAAAGCGGAAGGCCACGTCGTCCGATTCGCGTCTGCCGATCTCGACGGCGACGGCAGATTGGAGATCGTCGCCGCATCGGACACGGGCCAAGTACTCGTGCTCGCGCCCGCCGGTTTTCGGCGCTTCGAGGTGAAGTTCGCGGAGGAGCTCACCGACCTCGCGGTGACGGACGTGGATCAGGACGGACATGCCGAGCTGGTCGTCGGGACGGCCGGGGGCAAGATCGTCTCGCTCTCTCCGACGTGGCGCGAGAGCTTCGCCGCGAAGGCCGATGGAGTCGTCGACCTCCTCGTTGCGTGCGACATCGACGGCGACGGCCGTCCCGAGTCGATCGTGACGACCGAGACGGGACAGATCATCGCGCTTTCCGTCGATGGCACGCGCCGTCTCGAGCACCGGGTCTCCGGCCGCGTTCGCGCGATCGTTCCGGTGACATTGGACGGCCGCGCCGCGGCTCTTGCGCAATCGGAGAACGGCGAGCTGATCGCCCTCGTGGGTGGGACGTCCAAGCGGTTCGACGTCGGCACCGGCTCCGGCAAGGTCAGCGGGCTCGCCGCCGCGACGGCGGGCGGTGAAAAGGGTTCGACGTGGGTCGTCAGCGCGAGAGGCTCCGACGTCGACATCTACGATTCCGCCGGGCACGAGACTGCCACGGTGCAGTTGGATTCGGAGGTGATGTCCGTCGCAACAGGCGACGTTTTCGAAGACGGCGTTCCCGAGATCGTTGCAGGCACGGGATCGGGTGAGATCGTCGTCATCGGGCTCGACGGCGAGGTTCGTGCGAATCATCCGATCGGCGGGGGCGTCAAAGCGATCGCGGTCGCGGACCTCGACGGAGACCGGCGGCCCGAGATCGTGGCGTTGACGGCCGAACGCGGACTCGCCGCGTGGGAAGCGAGCCGCGTCATCGCGCTTTCGTCGAACGGTGTCGTTCGATTCAACGTGAGCGTCGACGGTGAAGCCCATACGCTGACCGTGGGCGACCTCGACGGCGACGGCCGTGCGGAGGTCGTCGTCGCGGCGCAAACCTGGGCGGAATCGAACGGGCGCCGGCAAGCGACCGGCGGGCGCGTTCTCGTCCTCGCAGGAGACGGCACCGAGCGCTTCGACCGCCGGATCGACGGCGATGGAAGGTCGATCGCGGTCGCCGATCTCGACGGCGACGGTCGAAGCGAAATCATCGTGGACAGTGCGGGAGTGATGGCGCTGACATTCGACGGGTCCGTTCGATTCCATGCGACCGCGGACTCGGGTGGGCGACTCCTCGTGGCGGACGTCGACGGCGACCGACGGCCCGAAATCGTGGCGGGAGGTCTAGGCAACGAGGTGGTCGTTCTCGACGGGGACGGCTCGTGCCGCTTCTCGGCGTACACTCAGGCGGACATCAAGCAGGTCGCCGTTTCCGCGTTCGATCCGCGGAGGGGCGCGCGGGTCATCACCGGAGATCGGCTCGGCAACGTCATTTCTTGGCAAATTCCCCGACGAGATCCTCGGGCACCGTGGCGTCGCGACTTCTTCGACGCGCTCGGCGCCGCAGAGCGCGGAGACGAAAAGCGTGCGGACGCGTTGTTCCAGCGGTCGAAGCTTCGGTGGATCGGGCTCGATGATTCGGACGTCGCGTGGGCTTTCGCAAGGCTTCGGCGGGCGACGTCGTCGCCGACGGCCCAGCGCATGGCGGCGATCGTGGAGGACGCCGGAACGGTGACGACGTTCAATTGGCTTCGAGACATTCGAGCGTTAGCCGCCGCGGGCCGCACCCGCGACGCGCTCGAGGTGGCGCGCCTACCCATCGGCGGCGCGAAACCAGACAAGGACGCCGCGCACAGCCTGACGGCGGTTGCAAACGCTCGGCTCCTCGCCCAAGCCCGAGCGGCCGACGTCACCGACGACGATCGCGATCTCACGCTCGCCATTGCGCAGGCGGCCGTCGAACGGGACGGGCGAGTTCACGTGTGGTTTCTCGAGGTGCTCGGCTGTGCATTGGAAGCGAGGGATCGCGCCCTCGAGGCGAAGGCCGTTTTCGACGAAGCCCTGCTGCGGTGCCCGCCCGACGAAGGGCCCATGCGCGCCGCGCTCGAAGCGGATCTTGCGCGCGTGCGCCCGTTCGCGGAACCGCAAGATCCCGCGTCATCGGGCGGAGCCGAGAAGAAGCCGGACCGCTAGGCGCAGTGGCTTCGACGCTCGCGGCCGATCGGTCGCTCGGCGTCCTGAGCGCGAACGATGCCCGCCCGATTCACCATCACACGAGGTCTAGTGCGGACACGGGGCAATGATCTGAAACGTGCACGACGGCATCGCTTCCGGGAGCCCATTGGCGGTCACCGTCAGGAAGAACTCGACGGTGGTCGTCGTCATCGGGCACGGACACCCCATCGCCTGCAGCCATTGTCGCAAGGTCGTCGGATCGTGATTGGGAAGGGGCCGCGGCACGGCCACGGTGATTTGCGGGCAGGGCCCTGGCGGCGGGTGCGCGCACCCTGGCAGAGTCAGCGAGCGGACCGGGAGACTACAGGTGAATCCCCCACAGAAGCGGATCTGAAGTAGGAGATCCACGGTCAGCGGGAAGCCGGTCAGGTTCGTGAAATCCAGCGCAAGCGACATCGGGTCATCGCAGCAGATGCACGAGCCGCCGACGCTTCGCAGCGTCGCAAAGACGTTGCAGACGCTCGCCGAGATCTCGTAGGCCGCGCCGCCGGGACCGACTGGACCCGGGGTGAAGACGGCGACGTAGTAGGTTCCTGGAGGGACCCGCGCCTGGACGAACTCGTCCGCGTCCGGCCCTTGGTTTCGATTGACGGTCCCGAGGAAGACACCCTCACCGGTGAACACCCGCAACGCGAGGTCGGTGGCAATTCCAGGGTAGTTGTCGTGCCCCACACAACTCCGCGCACTCAACGTCACGCCGCGTCTCACCATTCCCGGAACGGTAAACGAGTAGTAGTCCACGTCCGAGGCGCTCGAGAGAACGCCGGACAGAGGACCGTGAGCCGGCAGCGGGTTCGACGTTGCAAGAGTGTCGTTTGGCTCGGCCTCCGTCCCCACTGAGGCTGGGACGAATCGCACCTTCACAGCGAACGTTCCCGTAGCGGCGCCGAAGTCCTGCACGCGAATGCGGTACGTGCCTGGAGTGGAAAGCAGCGCGCACAGGTTCGAGTTCGCGCCGTCGCCGTCGTCGTCGTCGAAGTCGATGTAGTTGTCCATCGAATCGGTGAGGAACACGCACGGGTCCAACGTCGGCGAGTCCACGCTGATCTCGACCTCGGTGTTCGGGCTGCACACCGGAAAATACATGCAGCCCGTCCGCCGGGTCAGATTGATGTGCCCGTCGGATTCGCCGCCGTCATTGGTGCAAACCGGCGGGTCGGGGCAATCCGACGGAGTGCACTGGATGTGGATCGCGTAGAGGTCGTTGGCGGGATGCGGATCGGGATCGGCGTTCGTCGTGGACGATCGAACGGCGGCGTACCACGTTCCCGGAGGCAAGTTCATGATGATCTGCGAGTTGATCCCGATGGTGTCGTCGTTCACGCGCAGCGGGTTGCCCATCGGATCGACGAGACTGAGAAATGGGTTCACCGACGAGAGGACGTCGGGAACGTCGACGTCGATCGTCACCAGCGACCACTGCGCTAGACTGAAGCTCCAATAGTCGATGTCCACGTCCCGCGGCGAGAGCAGCCCCACTTTGCTTTGCCCGCATCCGGCGGGATTGGCGAGACCGACGGTGTCGTTCGGCTCCACGTCCATGGGCGATGGCGGGGCCGGGCCCAGCGACTTTTGGAGGTTGCCTCCGGGGCCACCGCCGAAGCTCGTGATCTCGATCGTGTAGGCCACTCCCGCCGTCGCGTTGAACGTCAGGAACGACTGCAGCGTTCCGGCGCACGGACTCGCCGGGCCGGAATCGTCGTTGCACGCGATTTCGAAGAGCGCATTGCACGAGTCGCTAAAGACGGACGCGACCGTGTCGTAGTCGGACCCGCACGTGTTCAGCTCGAACGGTCCCGATTGCGGTGCCGTCCATCGGAACCAGACCGAATGCGAGTTCTGCGCGGGCCCGCCGAACGAGCACCCCTGGAGCGGATCCCCGCCGCCGGTCGTGGCGTTGTTCGTCGACTGCGAGCACGTGATGGGGAAGGGCCCGCCCGACGGAAGCACCGTCGCGGTCGCGCACTCGTCGTTCGCGGGCGGAGGGCCCGTGCCACAGTCGAGTCGCCACCGCAGTGTCCCGCCTCCCGGGCTGCCGAAGTCCGTCACCTCGATGAGGTAGGTGGCGCCGGCATTGGCCGCCCATGTCACACCCGACTGAAGCGTGCCAGGGCAGTTCGGGCTACCGGAGTCGTCGTTGCAGGCGATCTCGGTGCCGAAGGCTCCGCACGAATCGGTGAAGACCGAAACGACGGTGTCGTAGCTGCTCGTACAGGTTTCGAAAGCCGCAGCGCAGCTCACCGACGGAGTCCAGGTGAACCACACGGAGTTGGAATTCTGAGACCCGGTGCATCCCTGCGACGGATCGTTGAAGTCGGTCGTCGCGAGCGATGTGAACTCGCTTCCGGTGATGGGGAACGGTCCGCTACCCGAGAGAACGGTCGCGGCCGAACAAGTGTCGTTGATTGGCGGCAGCGGCCCGCTGATGTTCAGCAAGCCGGTTCCCGTCGCATTGGAAAACCCGTCGATCTCGATGCGGTAGGTCACGCCCGCGGTGAGGGTCACAGTGAGCAGTGATTGGAGGCCGCAGAAGTCGTCGTTGCACGCGACGTTCACGTATGGTCCGCACGCGGGTCCCGTCCAGATCCCGAGGAGGGTGTCGTACGACGAGCCACAGAGATCGATCTGGTAGTTGCCCGACGAGCTGGGGATGAACCGGTACCAAAGGCTGTTGAACGGAACCCCGCCGCCGCCGCACGGAAAGGTCGGGTCCGATGCCTGCGCGGTCGCACAGGTGACATCGAACGAGACCGTGCCGATGTTGACGACGGTTGGCGTCGCGCAATTGTCGTTCGACGGCGGCGACACGCCGAGCGGGGGCGGGGTCGACTCCGAGCCCGACTCGGACTTGCCGAGCGGAGGAAGCTGGTGGTCGAGGCGGAGCTTCTCCTCGAAGTCGATCGGCATCGGATGGAGCGCTCGCATCTTGGCTTCGAACTGCGCGGGCGTCAGATCACCGAGTTCGCCGCTCCCGCGAATCGACTTCGAGTCGTTTCGAGCCGGCGTGGGCGCAGGAGCCGCGGGCGCGGTCTGCGCGAACACGCGCGGCGAAAGCGCGAAACCGAGCGCGAAGCCGACACGGAGACACCGACGTGCGTTCTTGGATGACATGGAATTTACCTTCCCCCACCTGCCCGGCTTCCCCAGGCGCTCGATCGCACATCGCAATCCAGCGCCCTCGAGTTGTGACCCTTCGACACTGAGCCGTCCCAAAGGACGACCCCGGATGGCAGGACAAGGAATATGGTAATCGACCCGAGACCCAATTCACATGGAGAGATCCACCGCCACGCAACCCAGGCTAATGACTCCCGAAAAACACGCGGAAATCATCGCCTCCATTGTTCACACTGATCAGATCTGGATCACCGTCGCTGTCCAGGTCTCCGACGGCAATTCCCTCCACCGCGTGGGTGAGTACGCCGTCTCCCAAGACGTCGCGCGGAAACAGGTGGAACTCGCGCAGCCGCAACTGGCGGAACACGGCCAGAGTACTCGACGAAAAGTTTGCAGCAACGAAGTCCAGATCGCCGTCCGAATCGAGATCGGCGATCGCAATCGATTCCGGAGAGCGTGTAGCGACGTCGTCCCTGAGCGGCATCCCTGGCACGAACACGCCTGGACTCATCTGATACAAGACAATCACGCCATTGCAGCCGGATAGCGCAATGACCACGTCGTTGTCACCATCTCCGTCGACATCGGCCACGGCGACCGCTTGAAGTCCGCCCGGCTGACTGCACAGCGTAGGACCGATCATGCTGCGGAAGATGCCGCCCGCCTCAAAGAAAAACGTCACACTTCCGTTGCTGGAGTTGGCCGTCACCAAGTCGGCGTCTCCATCTTGATCGAGATCGCCGATGGCGACGGCGAACGGCCCGGGCGTCGACGACGAGTCTCCCAATGGGCGCGCGGGCGCAAACACTCCCGGAGTCGTTTGGAGGAACAAGCTGAGTCGATTGGAGCCGGGATCTGCGGTGACCAGATCGATCAAGCCGTCGCCGCTCAGGTCCCCAGCCGCGATCGTTCGGACTCCGTTCCCGGCTTGAAGCGTGCACGTCTGAGAAAAGACACCCGGCTCTCCTTGCATGAAGAGGCAGACATGGCCATCCATGTCGTTCACGACCGCGACGTCGAGGTCGCCATCTCCGTCGAGATCGGCGATCGCGATGCCCCCGACGCCCCCGTTGACGGGTGTGGCTCCCATCGACACCGTCGGCACGTTCGGGTCCAGCTCGAAGTGTCCCGGCTGAGACTGAAGAAAAACGGCGAGCGACTGGCTGAACGCACTTGCCGTCGCGACGTCCGCATCCCCATCACCGTCGAGGTCTCCAATCGCCACCGCACGCGGTTCCACGGTGAGCGTGGGAGAAAGCAGGCTCGAGTCTCCGAGCTTCTGGAATGAACCCTCGCTCGCCTGCCGGAAGATGACGAGGCTCGAGGGACTCGAAGCGTCGAAGTACCTGGGCGCTACCAGATCAACGTCCCCGTCCCCATCCAGATCCGCCGCAACGAGAGATCGCGGAGCACTCGCGAGGCTCAGCACTCCACCCGGTTCGATGGCGAAGCGTCGAGGGGTCTGTTGGGAAAAAACAGTGAGCGTTTGACTCGTCAAGTTGGCACCGACGAGGTCGAGATCCCCGTCGCCGTCGACGTCCGTCACGGTCACGGCAATCGGCCCGTCCGCGGTTTCGACGCGGCTCAGCGGACTGGCCGGCGGGTCGAAGGCTCCGCTTCGGCTCTGGTAGAAGACCGCGAGGCCACTGTTCACGCCATTGCTGGCAGCGACGACGTCGAGCAGTCCGTCGCCATCCACGTCCGCGAGCGTGACGAACCGAGGTGAAATCGTGGCGGTCGGATGCGTCAGCGTTTGAATGAGCGTGAACGTGCCGGGAGTTCTTTGCGAGTAAACATAGAGCCGGTCGTTGCCGCTGTTGGCCGTCACGAGGTCGAGTCGCCCGTCTCCGTCGAGATCTCCAACCGCAACGGAAACCGGCGCCGGAGGCCGAGGATCGTTGGGGTCCGCGAGAACGTCGACGACGACACCCGGGATCGTCTCGAAAACGCCGGCGCTCGTCTGACGGTGAATGCTGACGTGGCTTGCACCCGGGTTGACCGCGACGAGGTCGAGATCGCCATCGCCATCCAGATCGCCCGCGGCGACGGCGACGTAGGCCCCGCGTGTCGCGCTGTCGCTGAGGACTCCCGCCAACTGAAATTGGCGCGGCCCAACTTGAGAGAAGAGGGTGAGGGTCCGGCCGGCTCCGTTCGCCGAGACGATGTCGAGATCTCCGTCCCCATCGAAGTCGGCAACGGCAAGTGACGTCGGCTGGAATGCGAGGCCGGGCGTCGGCGTGGGATCGCCGAGGATGGCGTGGGCATCGAACTGCCCGTCCGTGCCCTGATAGATGATCTCGACGGTGCCCGGCGAGCTGTTTGCGGAGAGGAGGTCGACGTGACCGTCCGCATCCAGGTCTGCGGCGGCCGCGCCGGCCGGAAGCGAGAACCCGTCCATCAACCCGATCGGTCCATCGCCGGATCCGAACGGACTATCCAACGATTTCGCGCCCAGCGTCTCGGCCCCGAGGCCGATCTCGGAATCGAACGGCGTCACCCGCATGATGACGTTGCCGCTCCGAGCCGCGTCTCGCGAGTCCCAGACGAAAACGTCGCGCTTGCCGGTTCGGTTCCCGAGGATCTTCGTCGCGCCCTTGTAGATCCGCCAGCGTTTGTCGGGTGTGATCGGCGGGTCGAACGGCAGATTCACGCGCACGACTTGTCGCGATTTCACATAGTGGACGACGTGGCGTCGCTGCTCGAGGCCGCCGCCGACGGCCAGCTCGTCGTGCGCCGGCACGGCAAGGATTCGGAGGTGGTCGAGCCCGGTGGCAAGCCCTCCCGCAACCTCGCCGTTGCTGCCGTCGAAGCCCACATCGATCGTCGCCAAATCCGAGACCTGATTGCCCGCCTCGGACCGGAGGTCGATTCCCATCAACGTGCGCTGTCCGTCGTTCTCCAGTGGATCGGCGACGACGAGGAGCCGCGTGCCGGATCGCTCGAGCGCGATGGCTTCGGGCCGCGGAACGACCTCGCCGGCTCCTCCTCGCAGCACCACGGGACGAGCTTCGAGCGTGTCGAGCCGCAGCGAGAGCACTTGCGACGAACCTAGCTCGGCGACGAACACTCGGTTGGGTTGGAGAGGATCGATCGCCACGCCCCACGGCTCGGCGAAGTCGTTTCGAATTGCTGCCGCTCGCCCCGGCACCGTCGCGAATTCGAGCCGAACGAGCGAGCTGCCGACGGTGATCAGCGCGGCCGAAGAGCCCAGGCTCGCGATGCCCCGCACGGGACCGAGGTCCGTTCCGCCGTCTGCGGTCACGAGCGTCGTCTTTGCGTTCGTGCCGAGATCCACTCGATCGACTTGCCACAACCCCGCCGAATCGCTCGCAACGAGGACCGACGTCTCCCCGCGCTCGAGCGCCAGTGCATCGGGATCGCCGGTCGCGCTCGAGGCGAGCTGCGTCTCGACGATTCCGGTGGCGAGCTCCACGCGCCGCAGCGACCAGCCGCCGGCAGTCGAACGATCGAGAACGATGGCGAGCATGCCGTCACCGACGGATACCGCGGCGACGGGACCGCGCAGCGGATTCGACGCCCACGCCGCCGCCAAGGGCCTCGGCATCGTCGAGCCTCGGAGAATCTGCAGCTCTCGCGTGATGACGCCTCGCGAGACGAGACCGCCGGCCGAGGTCGCCAACTCGGGGAGCCGCGCGAGCACGCCGCGCGGATCGCGTGACGCGGGAATCGCCTGCGGGCATCCCTCGAATGCGATCGGTCTCTCCGTGGCGACGTGGTACTGCGCGCGGAGGGCCGGATCGGCAAGAATCGTCCGGATGTCGTTGGGAGTTCCCATCAACGTCGGGATGGTTTCGGAAGGGCGCCGCCACTGAAACACGAGGTCGACCGGGTCTCGGTCGTCGTCGACGACTTGGTAGGGGACGGGAATGCCGCGCTGGCGGTCGGGGTTCGTCACGAACGACGCGCCGTCGAGCGAAGCAATCGGCCGGTGATTGTTGTCGACGAAGAACATCGTGGAGACGAGAGGCGCGCTCGTCGCACCCGCGTCGTCCGTTCCCCTGAACGACACTTCCACCCGCTGTCGCGTCGCTCGGAGATCGAATGGGACGTCCCAGAAAAACAGGAACGGCACGCCCGCGGGCGTCGCCCGAACGTCGAGAGAAGGCGGATCGGAGTCCATCGGGTGCGCCGGCGTCGCGTTCGTCCAAGGGCCGAGATCGGGCGCCGTCACGCGAAACTGGACTTGCATCGTCACGACGTCGCTCGACGTGTCGTGGACCCGGACGCCCAGCGGCACGATGCCGACGGAATCGTCGTTCGCCGGCGGGACCACCGCACTATCCAATGTCGGTGCATCGTTTCCGACGCCCTGCACGACGGACCGCTGGCTTTGACCTCCACGGAGAATCCGCACCGTCACCCTGACGTTGTCCGTGAAGCCGGGGCCGAGCCTTGGGTCGTTCGCGAATGGCCACTCGGCCTCGTGAAGTGCGCCGGGATGAGCCTCGCCGCGATCGGGACCCGTCTCCAGCCCGGTGAGTATCGGTCCGATGCGAACTTCTTCCGGCGGCGGAATCGCGTCGCAAGGACAAATCGAGTACACGATTTCGACGTCGACGCGGTCCGACTCCGGGTCGACGAGCCGATAGCAGATGCGCGCCGGGTTGTTGCGCGAGGTGACGGTTAGCTCGGAAACCGACGCCGGCGAGTTGCCGCTCCCGCCGCTGCCCGCGCTGGAGAATGCGGTCACGAACCCGGCGGTGCCGCTGCCGCATCCCGCCGCGAAGACGGCGGTGACGAGGACGCCGCCGACAGCGGACGCGCGCGAGGTCCGTGAAATGGGCTTCCCCATGTGTGCGACTCAGGAGAGGTTCGATCGAATCGACAACGAAGACGCTATGCGGGTGGCACGAGGGTGTCAAGTTCGCCGCTACACGCCCTCGGCACTTGCGAATCGCTTGCGGAAGAAAAGAGTCGCGAGGGCCGAGAGCACGACGGCGATCCCCAGCAGCACGCCGACTTCGGGAAGGACGTAGCTCACGGGCAGGTTGCGCCACCACAGGTCTTGATAAGCGTCCATCGCCCAGGCGTTGAGCGTGAAGTGACTCGCGAAGATCATCCACTGCGGGACGCCCACCATGTCATTCAGCGGAAACCACGACCCGCCCACTGCGGACATCACGAGAATCACGAGCGTCGCGAAACCCTCGATCTGCTTCTGCGTTCGTCCGATCGACGCGATGAAGATGCCGAATGCCGTTGCGGCCGCGCACAGCGCGGTGCTGACGACGAGGATCCCGCCGAGGTGCCCGGCAATCGGAAGACGGAAGACGACGGCGCCGAACGCGAACATCACCACGAGCTGGACGAGCCCGAGCGCGAACGTGAAAAGGAACTTGCCGGCGAGAATCGCGCCGCGCGGCGCCGGCGTGACAAAGAGACGTCGCAGTGTTCCTTCCTCGCGTTCACGGAGGAGCGTGCCGCCGCACGCCGTGAGGCCGAAGAGCAGCATCATCACCGCGGTTCCCGCGATCGGCTGGCTGATTCGTGCGATGCGCTCGCGCTCCTTCTTGTCGAGGCTGCCGCCGCCGACCGTCGTCTCTCGGATGCCGAGCATCGACGCCATTCCGCTGAAGACCGGCGCGTCGGTCGTCGATGTCGACTTTGCTGCCGGCGAGTGCGCTTCCGCTTTGGTGATCTCGGTGTCGAGGGTGTCGAAGAACGTGGCCGCGATCCTTTCGATGCCGCCGACGACTTCGGGCGGCAACCCCGTCGCCTTCGCGAGATCTCGAAGTCCCCGCTTCGTGAGTGCACGTCCGAGCTTGTTCCCGTGCGCTTCCATGAGCGCCATGAACAAGGCTTGCGACGAGATCTGGAACGTGACCTCGCGTGCGGGGTCTCGAATGACCTCGATCGGCGGAACGTCGCCGGCCTCGAGCTTGTCGCCGAAGCCCTTCTCGAGCACGACGCCCAGCGAGATGCTGCCGTCACGCACGGCTTCGTAGATGTCGTCGCGCGTGTACGCCTTCCCGTCGTCCGTTGTCGTCTTCGCGCGCGAGAACTTCGAGTCGTCGATCGCGGCGACGAGCTTTCGGCTCGCGTCGGTGCCGTCCATGTCTGCGACGGTGAGCGTGAGCTTCGACGACTGGCCCGAGTCGTCGCTCATTCCGATCGAGCCGAAGACGCCTGCGAAGACCGAGACCAGCGAGATCGGAAGGAGGAAGCCGAGCGCGAGGCCGGTCTTGTCCCTCGAGTAGAGTCGGAGATCCTTCACGGCGAGGGTCACGGCGAGTCGAATCGTGTCGATGATCATGTTTCTCAGTCTCGAAGGGCGCGCCCGGTGAGCGCGAGGAAAACGGTCTCGAGGTCCGGCCGGCGAAGGCTCACCGTCCGAAGCGTGATCCCCGCCTTCGAGACGCGGCCGAGCACGTCTTGCAGCGAGCTCACGCCGTCGACGCTTACCGCCACGCCGTTGGGTCGCTCGGTCACGGAGAGGCCGGCGAGCGCGGCCTTCAACTTCGCGGGCTCCGGCGGCGCGTCGTGCGGGAACTCGAGGTCGACTTGATCGTGTGCCCCAATCTTCGCGATGAGCTCGTCGCGCGTGCCGAGAGCCACGAGCCGGCCGCGGTCCATGATCGCGACGCGATCGCAAAGGCGCTCCGCTTCTTCCATGTAGTGCGTGGTGTAGATGATCGTGACGCCGCGCGCCTTCAGCGTCGCGACCATGTCGAAGAGGTGGTTTCGCGACTGCGGATCGACCCCGACGGTCGGCTCGTCGAGGAGGACCAGCTTGGGCTCGTGCACGAGCCCGACGGCGAAGTTGAGGCGCCGCTTCATGCCGCCGCTGTACGTGCGCACGCGATCGGCGGCGCGATCCTCGAGGCCGGCGAGCGCCAGCGACTCGCGCGTCCGCTCCTGCAGGCGCGCGCCGCGCAGCCCGAAGAGCCCGCCGAAGAACTGCACGTTCTCGCGGGCGGTGAGATCGTCGTAGAGCGAGACCTCTTGCGGCACGAGCCCGAGCGATCGCCGCGCGCTTTCGGGATCTGCGGCGACGTCGACTCCGTCGACCGTGACCGTCCCCGAGTCCGAGCGCACCAGCGAACATACGATCGACAGCGTCGTCGTTTTCCCGGCTCCGTTCGGCCCGAGCAGCCCAAAGCACTCGCCGCGTCGCACCACGAACGACACCCCATCGACCGCGACGACCTTCCCATAACTCTTTCGCAAACAACTGACGCATACGGAGCCTGCTACGAAGATCCCTCCATCGCGTGATCGAGCAGTGCGAGCCTCAGGCAACGCGTTGGACGTCGACCGTGTATCCCAGGCTTTTGAGTCGTTTGACGTGGTAT
>JACOTG010000250.1 GCA_016178505.1 Planctomycetota bacterium | reverse complement strand
GCGATTGCGGCCGCGGCAACGGCCGCGATCTTCGCGCGGCGAGGCGTGCCGGTCTTCGCTCCGAGCGTGGACGCGGTTCGGCTCCAATTCACCTCGAGCGGTTGGGAGCGCCTCCTCCTCACGGGCTTCGACACCGTAGCCATCCTCGTCCTCGCGCACGCGGCGCGCGAGCGATTCCGCATCGCGCTTCGGTTCTGGGTCCTCCTCGCGCTCTCGATTGGTGTGCTCGCGACGACCGGCGACCGCGCGCTCGTCGTGATGCCGGTCGCGTGCGGCGTCGTGCTCGCACATTACCTTTGGCGAACGCTCCGGCCGGCGCAGCTCGCGGCAGTGCTCGTGCCGCTGGCCGTCTTCGCGTCCGCGACCGTGATCTTGCGCGGCACGAAGACCTACGGCCCGCAGTACGTCGAAGAGATGCAGCGCATCTCAGGCGTGCCGCGCGCCGCCGTTCCCCTGATCCCCGTCTATCAGGGCGTGTGGGCGGGGCCGAACGTCTTCTACCGCCTGCAACAGGTCGTCCCCTCGCAGGTCCCCTACGGCTACGGAGCGTACGCGGTCGCGCCGCTCGTGTCCTTCCTTCCGGGCCAGCAGGTGTGGGCCGCCGATGCGATCAAGGGGACCCTCGACGATCGGTTCATCGGGCTCGGCGAGCCGGCGACGCTCCTCGGCTCCTTCTACCTCGACTTCGGCTTCGTCGGCATCGCGATCGGAATGGCGCTCGCGGGATTCGGGTTCACCGCTCTCTATCGCCGGCTGCGCGCTCGGCGAGACTTGTTCTCGACGATCCTCTTTTCGCACGCCTCGTTCCTTGCGTTCCTGTCGCTGTACGGCGACCTCTACAACGGAAACCCGTTGCTCCTTTGGAACGGCGCGCTCGCGTGGATCGTCTGCCGCTATGCGGCGCGGAGGGACGCGCCTGTCGCGTGAGGCGCGCGCTCCGCTTCTACACCGAGATCCTTCTCGTCGCGCAGGCCGCGCGCGCGGCCGGACTTTCTGCAGCGGTCGGTCGAGGTGCCGCAGCGTGCCGTACCTGGACGATGAGCGAACCGGGCGTCGACTGACATCGCCGCGTCCGTCGGCGAGCTGAAAAAGCGAGCGCCGCAGGGCGGTTCACGCCGCGCGGCACTCGCGAGATGAATTCAGATTGCGATCGTTGAGGAGTTCGCTTGCCTCACTCCGGATCGTTCGGGTTATTGAAGAGAGCCGGCAGGCGAATGCTGCCGTGACCATTTTGCGGGAAGCCCGCAGCGTTTCGGTCTCCCGGGTTCAGGTTCGATGCCGTGTCGTCCGGCGGGAAGAGCACGAGCGACTCGAGGAAGATCAGGACCTGATACTGGTTCTTGAGATTGAGCGCCGCGAACGCATCGCGAGCAGCCTGAGCCTCGCCGCCGTGGCGGAGGATCACGTCGTGCAGGTCGATGCTTCGCCCGTCGTGGCCGTACGGCGCGGTCGAGCCGACGCCCCAGAGGGGCTCGGTGATGAACATCGTCGTCGTCGTGCCGTCGAAGTTCCGCTCGTGGAAGTTCGGGCCGAGATCGTGGCGCTTGAAGTCGGTGAAGATGTTGCGCACGAGGAACGGCTGCAGCGACGGAGTCTTCAGCGACGGGAAACCGGAGCCGTCGTCGAACGCCGAGAATCGCGGCGTCGCGGTGGCAAAGAGCTGGTTGAAGTTGCCGTTCACCGGATCGTAGACCGTTTCGACGTCGGCGACGCGTCGGTCATGCTCGATCTGCAAGTCGGGAATGTGGCAGCTCGCACATCCGATCTGCGAAAACAGCTGGCGCCCGATGACGTGCACGTTGGCTTGATTGCCGGTCCCCGGCTTGAAATAGTTGAGCAGATAGAACTCCATGTGATCGACGACCGACGTGGGTATCTCGTTCACGACTCCGTCGTGGTCCGGGTCGTCGGTGGGGCTCGATGCGGGCGGCGCCTCGATGCGGTCGATGGATCCGCTCAGCACCATCCCCGACGGCGTGATGACGTCCGCGCCGGCCGACGCCGCGAGGAGATCCGGGTCGGGCGACTCGAGTCCCATCTCGGCGTTGAACGCTCCGACGAGGAACTCGCGGATCGAAATCGTTCCGCCCTGCGCGAAGAACGGACGCACGCGAAGATCGTCGTTCACGCCGCGGATCATCGACTTGTCGACCGATCCGTCGGGCATCGCCCGGACCGTGCCGTATGAAATGCCCTTGCTCACGAGAGCGCGAGTCTGCGGCTGACCGGACTGCTGCGCCGCGGCGATCGCGGCCGAGCGGATCGAGCGCAGGTCGTGCGTGATCTCGTCGGCGAGCATCTCCTGAAGGCCGAGACCGAAGAGATGCGGTGCGTCCCGGCTGTCGGGACGCGTGAACACGTCGCCGCCGAAACCCGCGGAGCCGCGCGGGCGGCCGTGGCAAGACGCGCAGCTGTCGGACAGCCCCGCGCCGTGCGAGGCGTCCGTTTCGATGTTCCCGACGCCGTCGTCCGTTCGCGGGCCGAGGCCCTGCGCCACCGTGAACTTTCGCTGGAAGATCTGGCGACCGCGCCGAATCGACCGGAACGGATCGCGACGGATGATGAAGATCGACGAGTCGGGCGTCATCACATTGCCGCGCCCCGCGCCGATCTGCTCCAGGAAGGACTTCTTGATTCCCTCGTTCGCCAAGTTCGGCGTCTGCGTCACGTCGGTCAACTGCGCCATCGCCGCGACGGCCGGCAGCATCAGCGCGAGTAATCCCCTTCGAACGATCGACGTTCGCCCTCGTAATCGGTGAATCATGTACGCCTCCGTTGCTACAGACACTCAGGTTGCGACCGACTCCGGACGCTCCGTAGAGTCGGTTCGATGATCGAGTCATGTCGACGGAACTCACGTGCCGGGCGACATGGGAGGAGGAGGTCGATCGCGCTGCCCAGCGCGATCGAGTGGGCGAGAGCCTAACCGACGTGGACGCTCACACGCAATCTCTGGATTTCGAGCCCCGTCGTCTGCAGGCGTGGAGAGCATCCATCGCCTGCGCTGACCAACGATCGGCCCAACGACTTCGCGTTCGCGCGAGTGAGCGGCGCGATCGTCCTCGGAATGATTTTCGTCGTGGCTCTTGACGATTAAGCAATCGATTAATTATCTTGTCGGCCATGAGCCGCCACCGTGCCCATGACGACGTCTTCCTCGCGATCGCGGATCCAACGCGCCGTCGAATCCTCGAGCTCTTGGCCGAGGAAGAGCGGCCGGTGAACGCGCTCGCCGAGCCCTTTCACATGAGCCTCCCCGCGGTATCGCAACATCTGCGGAAGCTCCGTCACGCGGGGCTCGTGAGCCAGCGCTGCGAGGGACGGCAGCGCGTCTACTGCCTGAATCCGGCGCGCCTCAAGGAGGTCGCCGATTGGGTCGCGACGTACGAACGCTTCTGGAGCGGGAAGCTCGATGCCCTCGGGAGGTACTTGGACAAGCGGAAGGAGAAGCGATGAAGCGAGACGTGAAGATCGAGAGGATCTACCCACACCCGGCGGCCGTCGTGTGGCGCGCCCTCACGGAACCGAAGGCGCTCGGCGAATGGCTCATGGCGAACGACTTCGCGCCGCGAGTCGGCCATGAGTTCCGATTTCGCACGAAGCCCGCGCCCGGCTTCGACGGCATCGTGCAGTGCAAGGTCCTCGAGGTCGACGAGCCGCGACGTTTGAGCTACTCGTGGGCTGGTGGGCCCCTGGACACGGTCGTCAGCTTCACGCTCGAGCCCGTCGCGACCGGGACGCGCCTGCGGATCGAGCACCGAGGCTTCGACGGCGTGCAGGGGTTCATCCTCCGGATGATGCTCGGCGCCGGGTGGAAGAAGATGGCGCGGAAGAAGCTCCCCATCGTGCTCGATCGAATCGCGAGCGGCGATGCGGCCTTCTCGCCATCGGAGGAGTGCAGTGGGATCGGCACGCAGATCGTCGGTCACGTCGTCAAGCGACTCGGTCGCTGATGCGCGCACGAGCAGACTCGAGACGGCTCGAACCACTCGTTTCGTGATGAGCCTCGAAGGATCGCCGTCGCACGACCCGTGATCGCTGCCGATGCGGCGTGATCTCTTCGGAAGCGATTAGTCCTTGGATTTTGCGTTCGCGGGCTTCGCGAAATAGTCGCGCAGGAACTTCGCGCACTCGGCGGGATCGAACTTGAACGGGCCCATGCCGCCGGCGTACGCGATCTTGCCGTCCTTGCCGATGACGTAGAGACGCTCCGGCCAAGCGGCATACGCACGGTTCACGGTGTCCTCCATGTCGTCGACGACGACGGGCATGGATAGATCGAGCGACTTCGTGCACGTGCCGGCCGCGTCGTGTCGCTCGGCGGACGTCTTGGGATCCGCGAGCTTCACGTTGCCGTCGAGCGTCCAGCCGTCGGTCGGATGCGCTTCGCGGATGTAGACGAGGAAGAATTCCGCGCGGTCTCGATTCTCGCGATACATGGTTTCCAGGCTCCCGGCCTGCTTGCGGAACGGCGGTCAGGTGTAGGAACCGAAGAGGAGAACGACGGGCGCCTTTCCCTGGAACGAGGAGAGGCGCACTCGCGTCTTGCCGTCGACACTCGGCAGCTCGAAGTCGGGAGCGACGTCGCCCACCTTGGGCGCCTTCGGCTCGCGCGCGGTCATGGCTTCCATCGCCTCTTTCGGCGAGTGGAACGCCTTCTGGAACGGGTCCTTCTTGCCAGGCTCGTCGTCGCTCATCGAAAGCACCGCTGAGATCATCAGGATCACGCCGAGCATCGACGCAACGATCGGATTCACGAGCCACCTCTCGAGTCGAGTTCGACGATGCGCAGCATCCCGTCGCCGCGAGCGCGCATTCTATCCCTCGACGCAGCGCGCTGACACGATCACGAGGCGACCATCTCGCAGCCTCTGCCGGAGTACAATGGCCCCCCGTTCCGGCCATCGGGAAAAGGACCGTCGACATGCTCGCGAGATCACTCGCCGTCACGCTCGCCGCGCTCGCCCTGATGCTCCCCGCTCGTGCGCAATTCGACGCGCAGAGGCAAAAGGCCGAGGACGCCCTCGCCGAATACGAGCGGTTCTCGACGAATCGCAACCCGCACGTTCGGCAGGCCGCGGTCGAGGGGCTTTATTCGGTCGATCATTACCTCGTGACCGAGGCGCTGCTCGCCGCGCTCGACGACGCCGACCCGAGCGTCCGCAAGGCTGCCGAGGTCGGGCTCGAGGGACAGCGCTCGCAAGAGGGCGTGAACCGGCTCGTGAAGCGCGTCTGGCTCGGCACGAAGAAGAGCGAGCGACTGGCGATCCTGCGCGCGTTTCGAAAGTCGACGCCACACTCGGTGTTCACCGTCGCGCAGGATCTCTGCGGCAAGCCGGACTGGGACTTGCGCGCCGCGGCCGCCGAGCTGCTCGGCTACTTTCCCGACGAGCAGGAAAAGGCGGCGGGCTCGCTGCTGCCGCTGTTATCGGACAAGGAAGCAATCGTGCGGCTCGCGGCGGTGGACGCGGCGACGATGCTCGGAAACCCGCGACTGAACGAGGCGGCGCTCGGCCTCATGAAGGACTCTGACTGGCGCGTCGGGGCGGCTGCGATGAAGGCGGCGATGAAGTTTCGCCAGAAGTCCGCGATCCCGGCGCTCATCGACGTGTTGAAGCAAGCGAACGGCCGGCTCGTCGAGGACGCCGGCAAAGCGCTCGTCGATCTCACCGGTGCACCTCTCCCCGCCGAAGCGGACGCGTGGGACGAGTGGTGGGCGCGCAACAAGGACACGTTCAAGGTCCCGACCCTCGAGGAAATCGCCGCGGGGAAGAAGAAGGCCGAGGCTTCGATGCGCGGCTACGCGAAAGCGAAGCACGAATACCCGCCGTATCACGGCATCGAGACGAAGTCGCGCCGGATGCTCTTCGTCGTCGACATCTCGAGCAGCATGGCCGAGAAGGTCACGCTCGACGAGCGAAAGACGAAGGAGATGGAGGAGTTCAAGAAGCGCTACGGCGACTCGCGCGTGAAGATCGACATCGCGCGCGAGGAGCTGATCAACATGGTCGCCGGGCTGCAGCCGTACGCAAAGTTCAACATCATCACGTTCAACTCGGAAGTGCAGCGTTGGGAGAAGTCGCTCGTCTCGGCCACGCTCGACAACAAGAACCGCGCGATCAAGTTCCTCGCGAGGCTGCGACCCGAGTCGCTCGTCGCCGTCGGAAATAGCCGCGTCGCCGGAGGCACGCCCGGGCAGACGAACACGTTCGGCGCGCTCGAGGCGGCGTTCGACATCACCAGCGACAAGGACCTCGAGAAGCCGAGCTTCAAGACCGAGGCCGACACGCTCTTCCTGCTCTCGGACGGCAACCCCACCGTCGGGAAGATCGTCGAGCCGCAGGCGTTCCTCGACTGGGTGCAGATGGTGAACAAGAAGGCCAAGCTCGTCATCCACACGATCAGCTTCGGCAACGCGAACTCCGCACTCATGGAGCCGATCGCGCGAGCCAGCGGCGGGCAATTCGTGCGCGTCGGGGAGTGACATCCAAGCGCGACGGTGTGAGTGCAGGAGGAGGAGCCGGCGGTCACCTTCGCACGACTCCTCCGGCTGCCG
>JACOTG010000249.1 GCA_016178505.1 Planctomycetota bacterium | reverse complement strand
CGAGCGCGATCAGGGGCTGCTGACGCTCAAGCGCGCGCTGCCCGCGCCCCCCGGATCGTTCCTGATCGCAAAAATGATCATGGCCGTGCTCTTCGCCGGGATCGTGATGATCACGATGCTCGCGGCGGCGCTCTCGATCGGCCACGTGCCGCTCTCGATCGGTCGCGCGCTCGCGGTGAGCGTCGTCGGTCTTCTCGGCGCGCTGCCGTTCTGCGCGATCGGCCTTCTCATCGGAACGATCGCCAGCGGCCGTGCCGCACCGGCGTTCGTGAACCTCGTCTACTTCCCGATGCTGTACTTGTCGGGGCTGTGGTTCCCGCTGCCCGGAGTGCTGAAGACGTTCGCGCCGGTGTGGCCGACGTACCACCTGATGCAGCTCATGCTCCGCGCCGCGGGCGCCGTGAGCACGGGCTCAGTGATCGCTCACGTCGCGGTGCTCGCAGGCGTCACGCTCGTCTTTGCGGCGCTCGCCATGCGCCGCCTCGCGCGCCAAGCGTGACGTTCTGAAGCCCGCGATACGCAGAGATCGTCTCCGCACCGCAGTTCGTGCGGTTTCGAACCCGCGCCTAATGTGGCGAGTCGACCGTGCGAACGGCCACCGCGGTCCGTGCGGATCCGAGCGGCCCGATGCGCACCTGGACCGGCGATTGCACCGCGCCATGGATCGTGAGAATGATTGGGGCTGCGGCAGACGACATTCCTAGACGTCGCACGAGCTCGACACACGGTGGGTCCCTCTTTTCGGGTACGCAGTGACGATGACAGACAGCGAATCAATGTGTTCGAGAATCGCGAGGTCCACCCGCGCCGCTCCAATTCCCGTCCTTCTGCTTTTCACGTGGGCCGCTCTCGTTCTCGGTTGCAACGGCGGCGGAAGCAGCAGCTCGACGCCGATCGACGTTACGGGCCGTTGGAACGGAGCGATCGAGGTGGCTGCCGGAACGGAGACGGTTCAAATGGCGCTCGAGCAATCAGGCGCGCACGTCACCGGATCGCTGACGACCTTTCAGACATTCGGAAACTTCCGCTTCGCCTATCACCTCGACGGCACGCTCGATGGCCAGCGGCTGACGTTCACGTTGAACGAAACGTTTCCGAGCCCGCCCGGCTTCTTTGAAGGGACCGGAGAGATCGACGAGAGCGGCAATCAACTGACATTCAGCGTGTCGGGAACGACGATCTCGGGGATGGCAACCAAAGAACCCCGCGGCTTGGAGGTCGTGAGCTTCGATCAGGCCGCGCGATCCGACGTCGCGCGAAACGAGCCGCTCACGGTGACGTTCGACGGCGCGATCGATCCGCGGAGCGTGAGCTCGGACGCGTTCGTGGTGAGGTTCGGCTTCGACGTTTTCCCGGGTCGCGTCGTCGTTGACGGCAACACTCTCACCTTCCATCCGACGGTGCTGCCCGGCGATCGCAACGATTACGAGCCGGCGACGGCTCCTCTGATCAACGGCCTCGGTTTCTTGGCGTTCGGACGCTATCGACTCGACATTCTCGCGGGAACGCCCATCTCGATTCGCGCGACCGACGGCCGCTCGCTTCGAGCGACGTTCAGCGCCTCGTTCGCGACGAACGATCGATTCGTGCCGGAGTCGCCGCAAGCACGTCCTCGAGTCGTTGGCCTTCCGACGTTTTCACCCGGACTGATTCTCGACGGCGACGTCTTCGGCGATCCGAACAGTCCGAGCACGCTTCCGCTTTTCGACCCGACGAGCGTTCGCATCTCGGTCACGTTCAGCGAGCCCATGCTTCCCGGTTTGTTCGACCCGCTTCGCACGTTCACGGTCGTGAACATCACGCCAGCAAACCCAACTGTCGGCTGCGAAGTGGCCGGGCTCGGCCGGCCGATTCCCGGAAACATCGAGCGCAGCGCCGACGGCCTCACGTTCACGTTCGTGCCGCTCGTCACGCTGGGCGATCGTCCGTGCACCGGCGAGCCGTTCGTGTTCGAGGTGACGCTCAGCGCCGTGCTGACCGACCTGGCGGGTATTACGCTCGCCGAACCCTATGTCTTCCACTTCGCCACCGCGGACAAGCCAACGGAGCCGACGTTCGCGGTGATCACCGAAGACTTCACGACGTCGACGCACCAGGGGAGTGCGACCGACTCGTCTCATCCGAACACGGCGTCGTGGGGCGGAGGGCGTCTCACTGGGCCGCCGGTGACGCGCCGCACGGTCGACACCTCGACCCGCAATCCCGAACGACCGATGAACGAGCCTCGGCCCCTGACGCCCGACGGAAGTCGGGTGCAGGTGCTCTACTTCCCGCCGGATTTCACGCACGACGACGGCACCGCAGCCGGAATGGAATCCATCGTGTCGATGGCGTGGGGGCCGCGCTTCAATAGTCTTTTCGCGGCCACTTATCCTGACATGACGATGAAGCTCGGCATCAGTCGATCGACCGTTTCCCAGGGTCTTCAAGCCACGTTCGATGTCAACTACTCAGGCTTCAGCGACAATCCGACGGTTGTCTTTCGGGGAAGCTACACGGTGCCGACGGCGGAGAACGTCGCCTTTTGGCCTTGGCCGGATTTCCAGACCGACTTCGAGTACGCGGGCACGAGGAGCGTCGTGTTCGAGATCGACAACGCGCCGGGCGGAGACACCGAACAACTCTTCCGAGTCACTGGCAGCGCGCCGTCCCCTCAGCGCATGCTTCTGGGGCCCTATGATTCGCTGACCGGCGACCCGCTGTCGTGCCGAGATCGCCACTGCGTCAATGGAACGTTTCACCAACAGTTCGTGCTCGCGACGAAGCGATCCTTCGGCGTGTCGACGTACTACGACCTCGGCGCGGAGGCGATCGAGTTCGCGGCGCCGCTCGTCGTCTTCGACGAAGCGCGCGGCCGGCCGTGCCGCCTCGGCCAAAAGTCCGGCTGCTTCGCGATCACGTGGGAAGGGGCCGACGCCACGGCGATGGGGATCCCCGACCCGAACACCGCGACCGGGTTCTCGCCCGACGTCAACATCGCGATCGGCCATCGATTCATCCGCTTCGAGATCCGGATCGACGCCGACCCGTTCACCGGCATCGTCCCCCCTGATTCACTCCGTGAACTTCGCATATCGAACGATCGGCGGCTGATGGGGTCGGCGGCACGAGAACGCCATAGTGCGTCGTCGCACGAGGAGCGGGCGAGGATCACGCGAGACGCGCAACGCGAGCGACGACTTCGCCGATGCACGCGCGCGCGCCGAGGCCGCGGCGCGCGACTGACCGACGACTCACCACGCGCGGCGGGCGAGCGTTTGCGCGACTCCGCGGACCGTCGGCGACTCGCCTCGCGCTCGAAATCGAAGATCCGTTACGACCACGTTGAACCGGAAGGAGCGCCTGTGGGATTCTTCTTTCGAAGCGATTCGAGCGGACGGGTCGATGGCCGTACCCGATCCCGCGTCGTTCGCTCGAGGAGAAACGACCGATGGCAGCTCGCAATCGTTCTTGCGTCGCGCCCGTGCGGCACCCCTTGCGCTCGACGCCGGCTCTGACGTTGCTGTTCGGTGCGATCGTGGCAGGCGCGGCGCCGCCGGCGTCCGCGCAAATCCAATTCGACGCCGTCCGCCATTTCGAAGCCGTCGAAGAGGGAGACGTGGGACCGATCGTCGTCGCGGACTTCGATCGCGACGGAAGTCCAGACGTGCTCGCATTCGCCGTCGCCCACCACCCGTCCTTTCAACCGGTCGCGGTGACGCTCACCCGCGACGGTACCGGACAGTGGCGGCGTGCATCGACTCTCACCGAGTTGGGCAACGAGGTTCGAGCTGCATTCGCCGGCCAAGTCGACGGCGACGGATTCATCGACATCGTCGCCGGCGATCCGCTTCGGGTCTTCCGTGGCGACGGTCGAGGCGGATTCGCCGCCGCAGCGCCGATCTCAGGCGCAAATGGCTTCTTCCAGTTCGTTCTCGCCGACCTGAACCGCGACGGCTTCGACGACGTCGTCACGAACGAGACCGACGAATCGTTGCGCATCTTCTATGCCGACGGGCTCGGCGGCTTCACATCGACGGTCATGGGCGGATCGGGCGCCGGGGCGCCCGCCGTCGCCGATCTCGATCGCGACGGCTGGCCGGACGTCGTCCTTCCGCTCGACGGAGGATGCGGCTTTGGCTGCGATCCGGGCGGGTTGGCCGTCCTCCTCGGTCGTGGCGATGGAACGCTGCGAGCGGCCGAGGACCGGGTCATGGCTCTCGAGGTGCTGGAGGTGGTCACGGGTGACTTCGATCGCGACGCCAATCCGGATGTGGCACTCCTCGCCAATCCCGCGCAAGTGTGGTGGGCCCGCGGCGACGGACACGGCGCATTCGCCGCGCCGTCGCGAGTTGCGTTCTTTTCGGGCGCGACGCAGTTGACGGTCGCCGACGTCGACGCGGACGGAAATCCCGATCTCGTCGTGCTCACGGCGCGAGGTGCCGACCTCACCGGGAATTTGACGTGGATGCGAGGAAACGGAAACGGCACGTTTGCCGCGCCGCGGTCGATTCCGGTGACGAGTACGTTTCCAGTGTCGGGTGCGTACACGCTTGCCGACGTGAACCAGGACGGCCTCCCCGAAGCCCTGATCGCGGCGGAGTCGGGCTTCGCCGTGCACTCCAACGTCCCGGGCACGGGATTCGTCTCGACGCCGACCGTCGGGGCAGGAGTCGAGCCGTCCGCGCTGCGGCTCGCGGATTTCGACGAAGACGGACTTGCCGACGCGCTCACGTCGTCGCGACGTCCCAGCGCTCCGACCCCCGCGTTCTTGATCGCCGACGGCATCGGCTCGTTTTCGCCTTCGACCGCGCCGGTTCCGTCGAACCCGAGGTCGCGAGCCGTCGGCGACCTCTCGGGCGACGGCCATGCCGACTTGATCGTTCAGGCGGAGGACATGTCGGATCGCCTCGACGTGTTCTTCGGATCCGGCGACGGATCGTTCGGCATCGGCCCGAGCGTCTTCACGGGGATCTTCCCGAGATCGCGCGCGCAGCGCGGGCGCATGTACGACGCGGTCGAGCTGGTCGACGTCGACGCCGACGGCACGATGGAGATCCTCGTCTCGGGAGCGCAGGGCGCCCGGATCGTCCGAGACGTTCTCTCTCCGTCGATCACGCTCGGCCCCCTGTTCACGCCGCTACCGACGTGGGGAGCGCTGACGCCCGCTGATCTCGATGGGGACTCCCGTCCGGAGCTCGTCGCCGTGGAGCACGAGACGCAGCGGTTCATTGGCCCGAGCCGACTCGCCGTGTGGCGAGGCGACGGCGCGTTTGGGTTCGTGCTCGCCGACGGGCCGTTCGAGCTTCCGTACGGCGCGAATGCGCCGGCGATCGCCGACGTCGACGGGGACGGGATCGTCGACGTCGTCGTCGCGGCGGAGAGCAACTGCTGCGATCCGATCCGCGGCGGCGTGTTCGTGCTGCGCGGAAACGGAGACGGAACCCTTCAGCCGCCGGCGCCGGTTCACGTGGGAACCGGCTTCTCGCAGGTCGTCGCTGCCGATTTCGATCGCGACGGACGGATCGATCTCGCGGCGAGCCGGCGCGGCGAGACCGTCGTGCTCCAGGGCGACGGGCTCGGTGGGTTTTCTCTCGCGAGCACGTGGACGTCTCCGAACGAACCCGCTGCTCTCGTCGCCGCCGACGTCGAGGGAGACGGCGATCCGGATGTGCTCGTGCTCGACGCTTGGGGATACGCGGTCTGGATCCTGCGAAATCGCGCGATCGAAGCGCACCTCGAGGCGCGTCGCGGCAACGTGAACGCGGCCGCCGGAAGCGTGACCGACGTCCTGTTCGTGGACGGCTCCGCCGGAGACCCCACGACTCGTTCGCTGGAGGTCGACCGAACGACGCCATTCGAGATCCGGGTCGACGCCCCGCCGGCCCTCGCCGGCGCGAGCGCGCCGTTCGTGATGTGGGACTGGGTCGCCGTGCCCGGCCCCGAGACGCTGACGCGCCTCCCGGCGCGGACCGGGCGCATCGCAATGCCGACGCCGCTCTCGCGGTCGCGGAGCCCGCAGCCACGGCTCGTCGCGAACAACCTTGGCCACGCGCGGGCCCTTGGGGTCGAGAACTGGCCGCGTGGCCCGTCGCGTCCGGCGCCGTCGGTTCTCCTCAGTCTGCCTCGCGGACTGCCGCGCGCTGCGACGTTCTACCTGCAAGGCCTCGTCGTCGATCCGGCGAGTGCCAACGGGACCGTCGCCGTGACGAACGGCATTCTCGTCGTCGCCCGGTGACGCGGCCGCGCTTCGTGCGCGGCGGCTGAACGCGCAACGCCCTGCGTCGCCGGACAGTCGAATACGGAAGGCAGCGTTCACCGCGATCCTCGATCGCGAACAACGCGACCCCGTTGCTCCTCGCCTTCGCCAGGGCCACTGCAACGAGGGTTGCGCTTCGGAGCGGGAGAGAGTACCTGTCGGGTGTCACAAGAATCGTTCCGGTTTGTGGACGTCAGCCGGCGTCCTTGTGCGACGCGTCACCGGGTCGATCGTCGCGTGTAATGCCAATCCTCAACTCCTCGGCGCGCCTGCCTTCAGGAAGAGGTAGTAGAGCTTGCCCTCCGCCTTCTGATAGCCCGCGAGCAGCTCCGCTTGCGGGCCGGTGCCGATGAAGAGGTCGCAGCGGCCGGCGGAGCGGATGGCGCCGCCGGTGTCCTGGTCGAGCGCGAAGCCGCGGTACGGTTGCTTGGTGATGCGGCCGTCGACTTCGACGCGCGGCGCTACCGTGACGACGAACGCGAGCGCGCCCCGTGGGAAGACCGATTTGTCGGTCGCGATCGTGTGCCACGGCGTGACCTCGCAGCCGATCGATCCGTACGGACCGCCCCAGTTCTCCTGGAAGAAGACGTAGGAGTCGTTGCGCACGAGATAGTTCTCGATCTCGTCGGGATGCGCCGCGAAGTAGTCCTTGATCGCGGCGAGCGACATCTCGTCGGCGGGGACCTTGCCTTCGTCGACGAGCGCCTGGCCGAGGCTCGCATACGGCCGGCCGTTCTTGCCCGCGTATCCGACCTTCATTTCCTTGCCGTCCGGGAGCTGGATGCGCGCCGAGCCCTGCACGTGGCAGATGTACGACTCGAGCGGCGAGCGCAGCCACACGAGCTCGAGATTCTTGCCCGCGAGCGCGCCACCGCGGTCGATCTCGGCGCGCGTGAAGTAGGGGACGACTCCGTTGTCCGTCAGGCGACCCTGCGGCGTGCCGTCCGTCGCCTTCACGAGATCCTCGGGCAGCCGATAGAGCGGAAAGCGAAACTCTTCGGTGCGCACCTTCGCGCCTTGGTAGATCGGCTCGCAGTAGCCGGTGAACAGCACGGCGCCGCTGCCGTCCCAACCGACCGAACGATAGACGTCGAACCGTTCGCGCACGATTCGATTGAGCTCGCCGCCCGACGACACCGAGTTCAAGAGATCGCGGAACGCGCGAAGCGAGTTGACGGCTTGGTCGCGCGAGATTTCGAGATAGGGGAAATAGTGAGCCGACGACGGCTTCGCATAGAAGGTCAGGCTCTGTGCGATCGAGGCCAGAAGCCCTTCCTTGTCCTCGTAGCCCGCGCTGAAGTCGGGGATCTGCGCCGGATCGGTGATGCGTTCGAGCGCGACCTTTCCGGGAGGCAGCGGTCGCGAGTACTCCTTCTTCGGAGTCGTCGCGACTTCGGGAGGCGGAGTCAGATTCTTGGGAGGCGTGCTGCACGATGCGAGCACGGCGAGCAAGATGAGCGAGGCGAGGGCGCAAAGTCGACGAAGCATCGCAGACCGATCCTTGCTCTTCGTGATCCCCGAAAAACTTCCAAATTCGAGCGGCGTCGACCGCACCGACGATGCCGCGAAGCGCGAAGTCTATCGGATCGTCGTGCGCGGCGCCATCGGCGTCACTTCTTTTTTCGAGCATCGATGGAGAGCCGCGTCATCGTGAGCGGCTCGCTCGTGATGCCGCTCTCCGATCCGCACTTCTCGATCGCGCGTACGACGTCCTGGCCCTCGACGACCTCGCCGAAGATCGAGTGCTTCCCGTCGAGATGCGGCGTCGGCGCCACCGTGACGAAGAACTGGCTGCCGTCGGTGCCGGGGCCGGCGTTTGCGGTCGCGACGCGGAACGGCCGATCGAACCGCACGTTCGTGGGATCGACTTCGCCGTCGAACTCGTAGCCCGGGCCGCCGGTACCGTCGCCGCGCGGGCAGCCTCCTTGCACCATGAAGCCGGGGATCACGCGGTGAAAGGTGAGCCCGTCGTAGAAGCCGAGCCGCACGAGGTAGAGAAAGCTCGTGACCGAGTAGGGTGCTTGCTCCGGCATGAGGCGGATCACGAAGCGTCCCTTCGTCGTGTCGACGGCGACGCGATAGTCGGTCGCGGGATCGAACGCGACCCCGTCGGGCGGCACCGGGAGGTCCATCCTCCAGTCGATTTCGCGCTTGTCGATCTTCCGCGTCGCGACGAATGCGTCGATCGCGTCGATCGCGGGATCGGGACGGGGAGGCGTCGCGACCGGTGCCGGCGTCGACGGCGCGCCGCACGACGCCACGACGAGCGCGGCCGCGAGAGCAGCGCGCGATCTCACTGAATCGTCACGGGGACGAAGTTGTCGTGAAGGGTTGTCTGCGGCACGAACGGGTTCGCGGCGGCGATCGTCTGGAGATGAAGAGTGTAGTTCCCAAGCGGCAACGGGCTCGGAACGTTGATCGTCCGTGTGAGGCTGCGCCCGAGGGGCGGCGACGGGGCAAACGCGAAGACGCGCTGACCCGCTGGAAAGTCGGTTCCCATCGAGTCGCGGAAGAAGAGCTTGAGGCGGCGTCTCATTCGCGCCTTCGAGTACAGGTTCAACGTCACGGTCGGCATGTCGCCTGGCGACGCGGTGAAACCTCCGCTCACGATGTCCGCAGTTTGAAGGGAAACGGGATTCAGGTTCGCGGTGAGCAGATCGCACGTGCCGGAGTCGGAGTCGCCGGAGAAGCCGAGCTTCGCCTGGAACGTCTGGATGCGGCCCGCCGCATCCGACGTGCCCACGAGCTGCTGCTGGCCACCCGTCCCAACCGGAACCGGGGTCGTGCTGATAATGGCGTCATTCGGATCGAACGCGTTCAGGACGGAGCCATCGGCCGTGCCGCCGCCCGATGACGTGATGTCGATGATCCACAGGCTCGCGGCCGTCGCGCCGAGCGGAGTCGTGCCGTCGAGCGGATCGACGAAGTGGAAGTTGATGCGGCCTTCGTCTCCCGCGAGATCGGTCGGCGTCGACTTCGTGCGGAGAATGTTGGGCTGCGTCACCGGCGGATTGTCCGGGGAGTTCGGATCGTCCGACTGACGAAACGTGTAGACGCCGAGGAACCCCGTGTGTGAGGCGCCATCGACGAGCAGTCCCTCCGCGGCGAACTGCGTGTTCACTTCCGTGTTGGTCGGAAGCGAGTCGAAGCCCTCGCAGACGAGTGTGACGAGCGTCGGATTGACGAGGTCGTCGCCGATGCCGGCGTCCGCGGTGCTTCCCGCGAACGCGCTGATAACGAATCGAATCGTTTGGGCCTGCGGGCTCGCGACCGCGAAGCCGGGCAGCGTCGAGAAGTTCGGAATCGTGAACTCGAAGTCGGGTCGCGCGGCGCCGATCGGTCCGTAGAGCAGGCCCGTGTTCGCCGGGAGCGGCGCGCCGAACGCGAGCGGCGGCGCGTTGCCCGGAACGAACGCCGCGGCCGTGAATCCCGTGACGTCGGTCGTTGCGGAGACGCCGAAGATCGCGTCGGGAGTTCCGTCGAGGTTCGTGTCGATCTGCACGCTCACCGATTCGGCGTCGCCGAGGTTCGGAATGTCGGCGCCGCCGAGGCAGGTCAAGATGGCTCCGGTCGTGCTCGGATCTCCGTCGTTGTCCGCGTCGCCGCAGATCGCCACGAAGTCGATGCCGACGTACATCGTGTCCGTCGGCCGATCGTAGAACAGACGAAGGAGGTTGATGTCCCAGCCGGAGACGGACGACGGGTCTCCGCACGGGTCGCCATGAGGCGTCACCACGTCTGCGATGCCGCCGGGATCCGGCACGGTGATGACGTCGCCACCCAACACGAAATCGTGAGGCACGCTCCCCGTGAACGTGGGCGGGGTGCCGGCTTGGGCGAACGACGCACTCAGAAGGAGCGCGGCAGCTAGTGTCGCGATCGACTCGAACGAACTCATTGGAACTCTCCCACGAAACTCATCCATGAAGGACTTCAATTCGTCTTGATGATGACGGCGTTCGTCACGCTCAAACCACTCGGGTTCCCGGCCGCAGCATCCGAGATGACGGCCTGGACCGTGAGCGAACGCCCCGCCGAGAGCCCATGCTGCTTCGTGACCGACCACGGCGCCGTGGGCGGAGCGTGCGGCGAGCCGGTGATCATCGAGCAGAACGCCGGGTCCATTCCGCCGCTGAGGCAGCGGTACGGCTGAGGTGCGGCGCCCGCTTGGAACGGCGTCGGGTTCACCGTGCACCCGAGCGTGTCACCGCTCCAGACCAGATCCCACTGCTGAGTCGGCGGCGATCGCCAGACGAAGAACGCGTAGTTCGCGGGATCCGGCCCGGCCGGCGCCGCGGCGAGCGCGAACACGATCGGCGTTCTCTCAGGCGCCGTCACGATCCCGGTGCCGCCGTTGATCGTCAGCACGTCGGCGATCGGGCCGGCGCCGCTGTTGACGGTTCCCGCATCGCATTGGACGCGGTCGCGGATGAAGATGTCGCTCGCGCCGTTGACGTCGTCCGCGACGAGGTTCGCCGCTCGACTGCCGAATCCGACGAACCGCCCGCTGCCCGACACGACGGCGTGCTGGCTTGCGGCGTCGCCTTGGACGTCGGCGTAGTCCACGCTGAGGAGCGTCGTCGCGTTGGCGAGGCGATCGCGCAGGTAGACGTCCGCCGACGCGGTTCCGTCGCTCGCGACGAGGTTGAATGCCAGGCTCTCGAATGCGACGTACCGCCCGTCGGCGGAAATCGACGGCGCCGAACTTTGCGCGTTGCCTTGGACTCCGGCGGGGCCGACGCTGACGCGCTCCGTGACGCTGGTCTGTCGGTCGCGGACGAACACGTCGAGGAGCGAGTTCGTGTCGCCGGTGACGAGGTTGCTCGCTTTGCTTTGAAAGGCGACGAAACGTCCGTCCGCCGAGATCGCGGCAGCGAAGCTCTCCGCCGCGCCCGCGTTGCCCGCCGAGTCCGCGCTGATGCGCTCCGTCGCACCGGTCTCGAGGTCGTTGACGTAGACGTCGTACCCGGCCTGCGCCTTGCCCGGCGCGAGGTTGAACGCGAGGCTCGCGTACGCGACGTAGCGTCCGTTCGCCGCGATCGCGGGTGCGATCGATTGCCCATTCGCCTTCGTGCCGCCGCCGTCCGTGCTCACGAGCGTCGTCTGGTTCGCGACGAGGTCGCGGACGAAGATCTCGTGGAGGAGATCGGTGGGCGAGGCGTTCGGCGCGAGGTTCGATGCGGCGCTGTCGAATGCGATCCAGCGTCCGTCGGACGTGATCGACGCGTTCAAGCTCTCCTTGTTTCCCTGCGCATTGCTCGACGACACGCTCACTCGAATCGTGGTGCTGTCCTGTCGATCCCGAAGGAAGACGTCGAACTTGGAGTTGGTGTCGCCCGACACGAGGTTTGTCGCCGCGCTCGTGAACGCAAGGAATCGTCCGTCCGCCGAGAGCGCCGGGCCCCACGACGCGCCGTTGCCTTGCGTGCCGTTCGTGCTGACGCTCTCGAGCGTCGTGACGCCGGTTTGGAAGTCGTGGACGAACACGTCTTCGAGGTCGTTCACGTCGCCGGCGACGAGGTTCGTCGCGAGGCTCTCGAAGGCGACGTAGCGTCCGTCTGGTGTGATCGCGAGGTAGGAGCTCGGCCCGTCCCCCTCGGTGCCCGACGAATCGACGCTGATGCGAGTGGTGGTCTGGCCGCTAGCCGCGGCGGCGAGAAAAGCGGCGAGACCCGCCGAGTATAGTGCAACCGTACGTGGGTTCATGTTGGCCCCTTGCGTCGCTCCAAGAAATCCCGAGTGCGAGGCTGCCGATCGTATCCGATCGCCGCGGGGATCGCCAAGCGGGAAGGGCCGAGGAACGAGGGCGGCGGGGCATTCCGTGTCTCATAAGGAGTCGTCCTTGCGAGCCGGGCTTGCCTCTTTTTTGCGGAGACGAAACCGGATAGCCTATGAGACGGTTGGCAGGTTTGCGAGCGAACGTTATGTGCCGGGAGGCCGCTCGACGCGGCACGGGAACAGGAGTCATTTCCATGTTCGATTTCAGCAGGGATTTTCTTGTTT
>JACOTG010000244.1 GCA_016178505.1 Planctomycetota bacterium | reverse complement strand
CCGTCGAAGCGGCGCGGCAGGGGAGCGAGATTCGGAGAACTCGAACGCGACGCTGCTTGTCTCAGCGCCGCCGGAAGCGAAAGAGGCAGAAGACCCAGCCCTTCCACAGCTCCTTAGGGCAGAAGCGGAAGCTCAGGCGCTCCCATCGCGACGCGAGCCACAGCGCCGGCGTCGCGAGCGCGGCTCCGAGTCGCGGAAAGGTCTTCGCAAACAGGATTTGTTCGGCCGCCACGTGATGGGCGTTCAACAGCGCCGGCTCGACCATGACGAGTTCGAAGTCCCGCGACAGCGCCGCTTCGAGCTCGCCCGAACGAAACGGAATCTCCTTCGGCGACGGGCCGTGACCGGGACGGCGAGCGCCGGTGCGGCTCACGGCGAGCTGCCGGCGAAGGCGCTTCTCCTCGTCGCTCTGATGCCGCGCGCCGCTCCACGTCGAGAACAGCTCCCAAACCGCGCCGGGCAGGATTCCCCACGGACCTTGCGGTCGCGATCCCAGCACCGGCTCGAGAAGCCACAGCGTGCCGCCCGGCTTGAGGCACCGGCGAACCCGCGCGACGAGCCGGCGAATCTCGTCCCACGACAAATGGTGCAGGATCGCGTGGCAGACGACGACGTCCGCGCGGAGTTGATCGGGAATGTCGTGGCCGACGACGTAACGGATCGCGCCCGCGCGCGGAGACGAGGCGAGCGCACGCCGGGCGAGCGCGATTTGTGCCGCCGACTCGTCGATGCCGACGACGCTCTTCGCGCCGAACTCCGCGAGAAGCTCGCACAGCCATCCAGTCCCGCAACCGAAGTCGACGACCGTCCCGCCGGCAGGCACAGACTCGACGATCTCGGCGACGGTGGCGTCGCGAAGGAGGCGTCGATGCGCCGGAGACTGCACCCAGCACACCTCGGACTCGAGCTCCGCGTGAGCCTGCCACCACGCCCGCTCTTCGTCGTCGAGTCCCGCGGGCGAGATCTGCGAGCGTGGACTTCGCGCGACCGTGCGCGCAATCGCTTCGTGGTGCGCGCGACCCAGCCCCTCGGAGTGCGTGAAGCCGACGAACGAATCACGGCCATACTCGACGTTGAAGACGGCCGTGAACCCGAGGATGCGCAACAGCTCCTCCAGGAACTCCTTCGTGAAGTACGAGAAGCGACCGAACGGCTTGTGGGCACCGTTCCAATCTCCCAAGTGGTCGTGGAAGTAAGCCTTGCCGCCGGGGCTCGAGAAGTCCGCGTACTGGATCACGGCCAATCCGGTGGGCGCGAGCAGGGCGCGAAGATCCGCGAGGTACGAGTAAACGTTCTCGAGATCGAGGAAGAGGAACAGGTTGAACGAGCACACGAAGTCGTAGCCGTTCTTCGCCAGAGGGAGATCGGCGAGCGATCGCCCGTTGCACACGAACGTGCGCAGATGCGGTGGGTAGGACAAGCGCTCGTCGAGGTCGTCGACGATCTCTTGGACGACGTCGACGACGTGAAGGTCGCCGACGTGCGGAAGGAGGCGCTCGGTGTAGCGACCGCCGCCGGGCCCGATCTCCAGTGCGCGTCCGTCCGGATCGAGGTGCGGCAGGCAGAACCGCCTCACGACCTCGTCCACGTACTCGTCGCTGCCCCAGTTTTCGCCGAGGAACGCACCGCGCTCGCGGTGCTCGCGATGCAAGCGCAGCCAGGACTCGTGCCCGTCCGCGGGCGGAGGACTTCCGATCGTCATGCATCCTCTATCGGCGAAACACGTCCCGGAACACGATCCGCCGTCCAATGGGGTCAGACCCCGGACGACGGACGCGGCCCGCCGTCCATTGGGGTCAGACCCCGGACGACGGGGATAGCGCGGCTGCATGCCGCGGAGGCCGTGGACTTGTCGAGAGCCCCGGGTTACTTTCTCCGGGCCACGGCGAAGAATTCGAGAGGAGAACCTCGTGAGCAAGAAACGCAGTTTCGCACTCGGCATTGTCGTCGCACTTTGCATTGCGCCTAACGCGCGAGCGGCGCGCGTCGTCATCAAGGACGGGCGCGAACTAGAGGGCACCGTGAAGACCACCGACTCCGGCGTCGTGCTGACGCTCGCCGGCGTCGACATTCCGATTCCGCGAGCGGACGTCGCCACGATTTTCGACGACGACGCGTACGTGCCGCAAACCGACGAAGAAAAGAAGTGGCTGGAGAAGGGCTACGTGCGCTACGAGGGGCGATGGGTCCCGCCGTCGCAGCGCGACCGCGCCCTCGAGGACAAGCGCCGCGCGAAGGAAGAGCGCCTCGCGGAATTCAAGAAGCACCTCCATTGGGATCCGCCGTGGGAGAAGAAGACGCCGCTGTTCGCCATCCGCACGAACACGTCGCCCGAAAAGCTCGACCACTACGTGGAGCTGATCGAGGCCTTCTACAAGGAGTTCAATCAGGACTTCTCGATCACCATTTCGCAGGCGCAAGCAAAGAAGAAGATCCCGATCCACATCTACAACAGCGAGGAGATGTTTCGCCAACAGACCGGCGAGGGCGGCGCCGTCGTCGGCGTCTTCATGCCGGAAAAAGAAGCGCTGCACCTCTACGAGATGGCGGAGGATCCCGCGGAGACCCAGGCCGTGCTCTTCCACGAGGGCACGCACATGCTCGTCTATCTCGGGAACCCAAAGTTCCGCTTCTCGACTTGGTTCAACGAGGGGATCGCCGAGTACTACGGCACGACGACGTTCTCGAAAGGGAAGATCATCGCGGGTGCCCTCAGCGAGTCGCGACTCATCGAGCTGAAGGAGGCGATGGACGCGAAGAAGACCGTCAAGCTCGAAGACCTGCTGCTCATGGGGCAAGAGTCGTTCGAGTCGATGCACTACGCCGAGGCCTGGAGCCTCATCTATTACCTCATGAACTCGAAGTACAAGGCCGGGCTCCGGCAATACTATCGCGCGCTCTCCGGCTCGCAGGGCGTGAAGTACGACACGCTCTACGGCGGCCCGACGGGGACGACGTTCGTCGTCAAGGACAAGGACCAGATCGATTACTTCAAGCGATTCGTCGGCGTTCGGGACCTCGCCGCGCTCGAGACCGACTGGAAGGCGTACGTGAACGGGCTGCTGCCGAAGATCGGCGCGCGAGGCTGGCTCGAGCGCGGGGTCAGCCAGATGGAGGCGGACAAATACGCCGACGCCGAGAAGTCTCTGAGCAAGGCCATCGACATGGGGAGCACGGACCCGCGAACGTGGTGGCATCGCGCGATGGCACGCCTGGCTCAGCAAAATACGGGCGACGCGATCGCCGACGTCGAGCACGTCGTCGTGCTCACGCCGCTCGACGCGGATGCCCGCGCGCTGTGGGGCGAACTCCTCCTGCACGGCGGCAAGCGAGACGACGGACTGCGACAACTCCGGGCTGCCGCGCTGCTCGAGCCCGAGAACGAGGAGATTGCCAAGCGGCTGAGCGAGGCCGACAAGCCCGAGAAGTGAGCTACTTCGCGGGCCGGTAGATTCCGAGCGGAATGCCTTCCGGATCGTGGAGGATCGCCAGCTCGTCGCCGCCGGGCAGCGTCTGCGGCGGGATGAGGACCTTCGCGCCGAGCCGCGTGGCCTTCGTCACCGTCGCGCCCATGTCGTCCACTTCGACGAAGAGCTGCACGAACGCATGCCCGTCAGGCGGTGACGGCCAAATCCCGCCGTTGATGCCGCGCTTCGAGCCGGTGTCGATCATGCGATAGCCGAGCGGGTTGTCGGCGTTCACCTTCCAATCGAAGAGCTTCGAGTAGAACGTCGACGACGCGTCGGGATTCTTCGAGAGGATCTGCCACTGCATCACGGGCTTGCCCATCATTCGTCCTTTCTTCGTTCGCGGAGATTCGTCAGAGGGAAAAACCCGATCTCGAGCTGGTAAACGTCGTCGCGCTTGTCGCCCTGCTCGAGGAACGCGATCAGCTCGCGACGGAAGCGCGCGATGCGCTCGAGTGCCTCTGAGAGCTGCGCCGTACTGACGGCGAGCGTGGTCGAGCTGTGGTCGCGAAACGCCGTCGGCACGTCGTTCACCGCGGCGAGCGACAATCGGCGCACTTGCTCGAACAATCGCTGGATCGCGACGCGCGAGAAGTCTGCGAGGCTCGCCGTCGTGTCGCCGGAGCGATCGACCCAGTGCGTGCGGTCGACCATCTCGAGCAAGCCGAGGTGGAGGAGCCGCGACAGGGCCAAGTTCACTTCGTCGACCGTGATGCCGAGCACTTGCGCGATCCAGCGCGAGTCGGGGCGGAAGTCGTCGAGGCGCACGAGTTCGAGGATCGCCCAGTGGTACCAGTCGGAGACGAGGTTCACGGCGTCGCGGGTCAGCTCGAGGATCTCGCCGTCGACGACGGCGGGCGTCGTCGCGAATCGTCGCTCGTTCGCGACGTACCGCTCGATCGTCGCGCGATCGAGCCCGAGGTGATTGCCGAGCGACTCGATCGTCTTCTCCGTGAGCGCGCGCTTGCCGCGCAAGATCTGCGACAACGTTGAGTGGTCGACGTCGAGGTGCATCGCAAACGCGCGGAGCGAGTACTGCACATTCGCCGCACACCGGCGCGCCAGCTCCGCCTGCAACAGTAATCGAAAGCTCGTTGCCGGCGAGGGCCGCGGCGCGGTAGAAGTGACCGTCGATTTCACGCGCGAGATCGTAGCGGCGCCCGACTCCCGCGAGCAAGCGTTGCCCATGAAAGTGGGGCGACGGCATTGCCCCGCGGAAGCGGACCCTCGCTCCCCCCGAGGGCCGACGCGGCGCTCTTGTTCCAGCCGAAGACGCCGCACCACGCGACTCGCTTCTATCGCATGCATCTCGAGCGGTGGGCGTAATTGTCGACATCGCGGTTGAATGAAGTGAACGCACACGGACGGGAGGAGGCTGATGAGGCGCCTGTTGCTATTCGCCGTCGTCCTGCTCGTCGCGATCGCAGGAATCGTTTTCTGGATACATCACGAGACGCTTGTTCCATCGCCGCGAATGGCGCCGAGTGAAACAGCCGCGTCGCCGCCGACCGAGGTGGCAACCGTGACGATGGGCCGTGCGACGGAAGTCCAGCAAGCCGAGCCGCCCGCGATCGTAGCCGAACGCGAACAGACGACCGTCGCCTTCCCTTCACGAAAGGCGATCGTCGACGTCCGCGTGCGGAGATCGACGGATGACTCGCCGGTGCCCGGTGTGACGGTGAAGCTCACCATCGAGACTCCGAACGGGGAGCGCACGCGCGTTGCCGGCACGACCGATGGCGAGGGTCGGTCGCGGTACGAAGTCGACGTGCCGGGAGTTCTGACGTCGGTCGCCGCCGAGGCAACGACAACTACCGGGTGGGGACTGTGGGATGAAGGAAGCGTCCTGCGATCCGAACGGTCCACCGAGATCTCGTTGATCGTCAGCCCCGGGCGAACCATCCGAGGAATCGTCTTGAACGAGCTCGGCCAGCCGGTCGCCGGCGCGGACGTGGTCTGCTGGCTCAACACGACCCAGGTTTCCTCGAGCCGGCCTCCCGATCGATCAGCGACGACGGGCCCCGACGGCAGCTTTCGCCTCGAGGGAGTCTCTGGAGTTTTCGCGCTCCAACCGGATGACTCGAGTCTCGCGTTCCGGTACATCGTCTGCGGCAAGATGCCGACCGATCGCGACGTCGAGGGCCTCGTCCTGCGCCTTGCGAGATCTCGGAACGTCTCTGGATCCGTCGTGGATTCGGGCGGGAGTCCGGTGTCGGGAGCGACCGTGAGAGTCACGACGCCGCTGAGCAGCAGTGGCGCCTCGATGTGGACGGGGAAACCCTGTGACGGGTTCATGCATGGCAATCTATTCGCGACTCACGTCACCGACGAGCAAGGGAGATTCCATCAGAAGGTGCCCGCGAACGTCGACGTGTCGTGCCGTGTGACGCATCCCGACTACCCGTCGGCATCGGCGGTGGCTCGCGCTGAACAGACGGAAGTCGCCATCCTGCTGGAGAGCGGACTGCCGTGCGAAGGCACGGTTCGAAGCGCCAATGGCGAGCCGATCGCCGGTGCTGTCGTGAGTCTCGAGGCGCTCGAGAGACGCGAGACCCGAACGGACGAGCACGGACGGTTTGTGCTGAAAGGGCTGTCGCCGTTTCCGAAGCCCGGCGTCGCGACGGCTGCTTCAGCATTACTCACGGTCCGCAAGCCCGGCCAAGCGATTCGACTCATCGAGTTACCTGTCGTGCAGGCGGGCATGCCGCCGCTGCAGGTGACGCTGGAGCCAAGCCTCGTTCTCGCCGGACGAGTCGTCGATCGCGAGCGAGCGGGCGTACCCGGAGCCCGAATCCAAATCGAAGGCGATCGCCGATTGACGAAAGACCCGCAAGCACAGAACTCTCAACAGAACCGAACCTGGGAGCACTGTCTCCAGCACGACGTGTTTCTGACCGACGCCGACGGGCGCTTCCGCGTCGACGATCTCTATGACGGTGTGTTCCGAGTGATCGTCATGGCGCCTAATTCGAAAGAGCCGACGGCGGTAATCGCATGCTACTCGGGCAGGGAGGACCTCGAGATCGTTCTCGGCGAGGGGCTGACCTCGTTCGTCACGCTCCGAGGGAGAGTCTTCGAGGCGTCGAGCGGGGCGCCGGTGACCGCATTCGAAGTCGAAGTCCAACCCTCTCCGGGGGAGCCGACCCATCACTTCACGGATTCGCTCGGACGCTTCGAGATCGAAGGCGTTGCCGCGGGAGACTCCAGAATCGCGATTCGCGTGGACGACCGTCGGCTGCGAGGCTATGCGTTGCTCGAACGCCTCTTGCCGGGCGTGATCGACCTCGAGTTCCCGTTGATCCCTCCGCGGACACTCCGCCTCCAAGTCCTCGACGCGATCGGCGGACCCTGCGCGACGAGTTGGATCGAAGTTCACGATGCGCCGGGCCGCGACATGGGGCGTTACGATGTGCGCGGGATCCTCGCGCAGGGCGGAGTCGATGAGTTGGGACGAGTCGCGTTCGACAATCTTCCCGCCGTACCCGTCACGGTGGCGGTGGCCATTGGCGGCGGCCGACCGCGTGGGACAGGTCAGCAGTTTGGCTTCGACCTTCGTCTGCCGGGCAACGAGGAGCGAGTCATCCGTCTTTCGCCCGCGAAAGATTGAGACGATCGCTTCCGATCTTCGAAGACGGGAGTTGGTGACCGGGGTGGTTCCCCGTGTTCAGTCAGGGATCCGTTTCGACCAGACTTGCGAGTTGCTGCCGAGCGAGGAGTGTGCGCATCGATGTCCAAACGAGCGAGCGTCGCACGACATGAAGAGGTGGCGGTCTTGCTCCGACTCCTCGATGAGGCGTACGAGAGGCAGGCGTGGCACGGGACGAATCTTCGCGGTTCGCTGCGCGGCGTGACCGCGAGCGAGGCCGCGTGGCGTCCGGCGCGCGGCCGGCACAACGTCTGGGAGCGGGCGCTTCACGCGGCGTATTGGAAATACGCGGTGACGCGGCAGCTCACGGGCGAGAAGCGCGGCTCGTTTCGTCTCGAGGGCAGCAACTGGTTCGCGCGGCCGGCCGGAGCGACGAGCGCGAAGGCGTGGCGCGAGGACCTCGCGATCCTCGACGCGGAGCACCGCCGACTTCGAGACGTGGTCGCAGCGCTGAAGCCCGCCGCGCTTCGCCAGCGAATCGGACGAAGGTATCTCGCGATCCAGCTCATCACCGGCGCGGCCATGCACGACATCTACCACGCCGGCCAAATCCAGCTCCTCAAGCGACTACGCTGCTAACGGTGCCCGGCTAACGGTGCCAGCCACGCGCTGACGGTGGGCGCGGCGAGGCGATGAGCGAGCGATCACGAATCCTCGGCTAACGGTGCCGGCTAACGGTGCCAGGCACCAAACGACGGCGGTCGCGACCGAAGCGAACGAAGGGACGGGATCACGACTCCCGTCGTCCGGGGTCTGACCCCAATAGCCGGCGGACGGTTTGGAGGTGCGCGGCCATCTCGGGGCGCTTGCGCGGATCGCGCAGGATGTAGGCGGGGTGGTAGAGGACCATCAGCGAGGTGCCCGGGAACTCGGGCGCCGTGAAGACTTTGCCGACCTCATCCTTCATCGAAAAGGGTTTCTTGTCGCGCAACATGTGCTTCAGCGCGGTCGCGCCGAGGAGCAAGATCAGCTTCGGCTTCACGAGGTCGATTTGCTTTCGCAAATAGGGGAGGCACGCCGCGGCCTCGTCCGCGGTTGGCGGGCGATTGCCGGGCGGCCGCGATTTCACGACGTTCGCGATGAGGAGGTCGCGGTTCGAGTCGATGCCGATCTCGGCGAGCATGTCGTCGAGAAGCCGGCCGGCGCGGCCGACGAAGGCGACGCCTTGCCGGTCTTCGTTTGCGCCCGGCGCCTCGCCGATCGCCATCACACGCGCGCGCGGGTTGCCGCGATCGACGACGAGGTTCGTGCGCCCCTCCCACAGCGGACAGCGCCGGCAGTTCGACGCGAGCAGGCGGCGCCGAAACTCGTCGTAGGTCGTCGCCGCGAGCACATCGTTCGACTCGCGAGCGAAGAGGTCGAGCTGCACGTCACTCGACTCCGTGTCGCCGCAAGATCGACATCACCGAGGCGCGGTTTTTCTCGAGCGCGTCGGCGGTGGACGCCTCGAAGCGCAGAGTGAGGACCGGCAGCGTGTTCGACGCGCGCACGAGCCCCCAGCCGTCGGCGAACGACACGCGCGCGCCGTCGACCTCGACGACGGGATGATCGCGCCGCAGCTCGGCCGCGACCTCGGCGACGACGCCGAACTTGCGATCGTCGGAGCAGGGCACCTTGATCTCGGGCGTCGACACCGTGCGCGGAAAATCGGCGAAGCGCTGCGAGAGCGGCCGCGCGTCGTCGGTGAGCATCTGCAGCAGGAACAGCGCGCAGTAGAACGAATCGTCGATCGGATAGTAGTCGCGCCCAAAAACGATGTGCCCCGACAACTCGCCGCCGAGCACCGCGTTCTCGTCGGCCATCTTCTTCTTGAGGAGCGAATGCCCCGTCTTGCCGAGCAGCGGCACGCCGCCGTGCGCGCGCACGTCGCGCTCGATGAAGTCCGTGCACTTCACGTCATAGAGGATCTTGCCGCCCGGAAAGCGCTTCAGCATCTCGCGAGCGAAGAGCGCCAGCAGCCAGTCGGCCGAGATCTTTCGCCCCGTGTCGTCGACCACCCCCACGCGATCCGCGTCGCCGTCGAACGCGAGGCCGACCTCGGCGTGCTCGGCGACGACGGTTTCCGCAAGGACCTTCACGTTTTCCGGCACCTCGGGATCGGGGAGGTGGTTCGGGAAGCGCCCGTCGGGCTCGCAATAGAGCGCGTTCACCTCGACCCCGAGCCGGCGCAGGAGCTGCACGATGTACGGTCCCGCGGCGCCGTTTCCGGCGTCGACGACGACGCGCATGCCGTGACGCAATCGAAATCGCGCGACGAGATCGGACAGGAATCGCCCGCCGATCGTGTCGGTTTCGATTCGTCCTTGGCCTTCGGTGAAGCGGCCCTCCTCGATGCGGCGGCGCAGCGCTTGGATCTCGTCGGCGGTGAGCGGGCGGTTCGCCATCACGAGCTTGATGCCGTTCCAGTCGACCGGGTTGTGGCTGCCCGTGATCATCGCGGCGCCGCCCGTGCGAAGCGTGATGCCGGCGTAGTAGAGCATCGGGGTCGTGACCATTCCGACGTCGGTGACCGCGACGCCCGCGCGCGCGAGCCCGATCGCGAATCGCGCCTCGAGATGATCGGACGACAACCGCACGTCGCGCCCGACCGCTGCGGTCTCGGCACCGCTCTCGCGGAGCATCGAGCCGAACGCCCGGCCGATCGCCTCGGCCGCATCGGCGGTGAGCTCGCGGTCCGCGACTCCGCGAATGTCGTACTCGCGAAAGATCCCAGGATGGACGTCCATGATGCTCCCCAATCGTGTCTCGCGGCGCGTGCCTGACGTCGCGCGGCGGATCCTAAGGCGTCGCCCCTTCGCGCGTCAACGCCGTCGAACGCGAGTCGCGCGGGGGCGACCGTCGAAAGGCGACGGTCGGGAGTCTCGAGGCTCACGTCGATCCGCGACCGCTGTCGCCCGCATCGCGCTCTTGCGACGGGGCGCGACGAAACCGTCGCTCACGCCGGACCCGGGCGGGAGACTTTCGCGGCGCGGCGGTAGAGGTCGTGCCAGTGTCGCGCGATGGCCGTGGCGCCGGCGAGGTTCGGCTCGATGTCGAGCGTGATCCACGTCTCCGCCGCGCGAATGCCGTGGCCGCGGAAGAGCGCTTCCAGGTCGGACAGCACGAAGCCGCGCTTTCGAACGATCGTGCGGATCTCCTCGTTCAGCGCGACGTGTGCCACGCGAGTGGCGAGAGGGAGCCCGAGCTGAGTCGACAGCGAGTCGTCGCCGTCGGTCGGGTCGTAGATCGTGCTGACGATGGCCACGCACTTCTGCGTCGCGAGCCAGTCACCGATCGCGCGCAGGTTGTCGATGATCGGCCGCATCGCGGTCGACGCGGTGGCGCCGCTGACGAGCCCTGGGGCTGCTTCGAGGAGGTCGTTGCCGCCGGCCGTCAGCGTGATCACGTCGGGCCGAATCGTCACGTGGCGCAGCCGCTCGATGACGCCGACCGTCGTGCAGCCGTCGAACGTGAGATCCTGCACGTCGCGCGCGCCGACGAGCTTCGCGAACTGAGCCACAGCACCGCCGCCGTCGACGCCGGTGTAGTCGTCGATGCTGATCGAGTCGCCGAGCGCGAGATAGTTCATCGCGGTTTCGATTCTTCGAAGTGCGGCTCGCGGCGAGCGACAGTGTTCATTGCGATCGCGCTACTTCGCCGTCCGCTTTGCGGCGAGCGACTCCATCTTCTTCGCGAGATCGAAGTCGAGCTTCGTGATCCCGCCCGCGTCGTGCGTCGAGAGGTCGATCTTCACCGTGCGGTAGACGTTCGACCACTCGGGGTGGTGGTTCATCGACTCGGCGACGAGCGCGGCGCTGGCCATGAAGCCGAACGCCTCGACGAAGTTCGCGAACGCGTACTCGCGGTGGAGCTTGCCCGAGGCGAGCGTCCAGCCCGACACGTCGCGGAGCGCGGCCTGCACGTCGACGTCCGAGAGCTTCGTAGGTCGATCCGCCACGGTCGTTCTCCTACTTGTTTGCCATCGAGACGGGCTTCTGCGATTCCTTCCACGCCACGAAACCGCCGATCGCATTCTGCACGTTCGTGATCCCCTTTGCGCGAAGGAAGCTCACGGCGGTTATGCTGCGGTTGCCGCTCGCGCACATCACGGCGAGCGGCGTCTTGCGATCGATCTCGGAAAGGCGCTCGGCGAGACGGCCGAGCGGCACGTGCGTCGCGCCGTCGACGTGGCCCGCCTGCCACTCGTGCGTCTCGCGAACGTCGATCACGCGCAGCGACTTCGATGCAATCGTCGCGGGACTCACTTCGGCGACCGTCGCGACCTCGCCGCCGGCCGCGCGCCACGCGTCGACTCCGCCTTGGATCCAGCCTAAGACCTCGTCGACGCCGACGCGACACAGCGCGCGCGCCGCGTTTCGCGCCGCGGCGTCGGAATCGACGACGAGCACGATCGGCGTGCCGCGCGGTGTGAACCACGCCGCGCGCGTCGCGAACGGTCCCTCGGGACAAACCCACACCGAGCCGGCGACGTGACCGGCAGCGAACGTCGCGGGCTTCGGCCGCGCGTCGAGCACGACCGCGCCCTTCGTCACGGCCTCGCGAGCCTCGGCGCCCGTGAGCGCACGCGGCTCGATCGAGCGAAGCGGCGCCGGGCCCGAGCGATTCGTCTGCTTGATGCGATGGAAGTCGGCGGGCGGCTCGGGCAGACCCGCGATGATGCGATCGACGAACGCGCTTTCCGAGCTCGGCTGCATCGCGTGGTTCACGCGCCGTTCCTGGCCAATCGTCGTCGTTGCGCCGCCGCCGATCGAGCGGCTGCCGCACAGCGAGCCTTCGCCGTGTCCGGGGTACACGACCACGTCGTCGCGCAGCTTCACGACTTTCTCGAAGAGCGATTTGTAGAGCATCGACGCGAGGCCGCGCGCCGCCTCGTTGCCCGTGAGGTCCGGTCGGCCGACGTCGCCGACGAACAGTGTGTCGCCGGAGAGAAGTCGCGGCGCCGAAAGCTCGCGCGACTCGACGAGCAAGCAGACGCTCTCCGGCGTGTGGCCGGGCGTGTGGATGACTTTGAAGCTCATGGATCCGGCGCGCATCATGTCGCCGTCGCGCATCGCGCGATGGGGGTAGGCCGCGTGCGCGGCCTCGTGGACGTGGAGCGAGGCGCCCGTCGCGGCGGCGAGGTCGCGCCCACCGGAGACGTGGTCCGCGTGCAGATGCGTCTCGACGACCGCGATGATGCGGACGTGCAGCCGCTCCGCGGCCTTCAGATAGACGTCGATATCGCGCTGCGGGTCGACGACGACGACCTCGCCGTCCGAGCCCACCATGTAGCTGTTACACCCGAGCCCTGCCACGTTGAACGTTTCGAAGATCATGCGTCTCCCCTCACGATCACTCGTCCGAATCCCGATGGACGCCGATGCCCGCCGACGATTCCTTCGGGGCGGGCGCCAGCAAGTAGGTCGCCAGCTCCTCGAGCGACTTGAACTCGCGCGAGTGGTGGAGGAACTCCGCCGGCAGCGTGTAAGACTTCGACAGGTTGAATCGAATGAACTCGATCTGCGGCCGCACCGCTTGCAGCACGGTCTTCGGATCGAGCGTCGCGTAGTCCGACTGCTCCCAGTAGAGCCACTCCTCGCCGGTGAAATCGCGCGGTCGAACCTTGAACTGGTTGCGATTCCGCGACGGCATCATCACGAGATCCTGTGCCTTGTCCGACACGCGAATCACGAAGTGGCTGTAGAGGAAGACCTTTCCGTAGATGGCTTGGTGTTCCTTGGTGCGCTCCCAGCCGCGGCTCCCGAGGACGTCGGGATCCATGAGCTGGTCCGCCAAAGTGGCGACGTCCGTCATGATCACCTCACGATGCACATCGATGATGGGAGTCGAAAAGCGGCCCGATGCTCCCTCCGATCTGCAGGACCGTCAAGGACGGCGGGTCGCGCTTGTTCGTGTCCGCGGCGCCGACTACCATGCTCGCCCGCGATCATCGAGGAGGTGCGGCGTGCGGCTTGAACGAGTAGCGGAAGCGCGGGGAAAGCCCGTCTTCCTTGCGTTCGTAGACTCCATCCCGGACGCGTTCGATCGCGCCGGGTTGCCGGGGAGATTCTTCCACCTTCTCGTTTGCGTCGACGAGCCGATCGACGCGGCGCGCTTCCGTGCATTTGCGCGTGAGCTGCTGAAGGCGGGCGCCGTTCACGTCGTCACCATTGGCAGTGCGGCCGAGGCCGCGCACGATCTCTTCGACGAGGCGATCATCGACGGCGATTTTTTCGTCGACGACTCGAACGCGATCCGCACGATCGAACTCGACGAGGAAGAAGAGGGCGAGACCCTCGAGGACGCCGCGCGCATCCTCGTCGCCGACGCGTTCACGACGGAAGAGTGCGAGCGCGATCGCGGCTCTGCGCTCGCCATCGTCATCGGCGATTCGGCGAAACGCGCTCGCTTGAGCGCCGCGCTCGCCGCCTGTGGCTGAGCGTCGATCCGACTGTTACGCTGAGGCCTTCTCGATTCAAGGAGCCAGTCATGCCCACGAGCCCAAAAGTCGCCATGGGAAAGGTCGTCACGATCCACTACACGCTCTCGAACTCGGCGGGCGAAGTCCTCGACACTTCGCAGGGCGGTGAACCGTTCGAGTACCTGCACGGGGGCGGGAACATCGTGCCCGGACTCGAAAGCAAGCTCGAGGGGCAGGCGATCGGCGCGCACCTCGCGGTCGTCGTCGAGCCGGCCGACGGCTACGGTGTGCACGACCCGAAGGGCGTCCGCCACGTCACGCGCGGCGCGTTTCCGCCGGACGTCGAGCTCCAGGTCGGCATGCAGTTCCGCGCGGAAAACTCGGAGGGCGAAGCGACGCCGATCTGGGTCACCGAGGTGAGTGGCGACGACGTCACGATCGACTTCAACCACCCTCTCGCGGGCGAAACGCTGCACTTCGACGTCACCATCACCGAGATCCGCGACGCCTCGCGCGAGGAAATGGAGCACGGCCACCCGCACGGCGAGGGCCATCACCACCACGACCATTGAGCGCTCGCCGATGAAGACAGCCGCCTCTTCACCGTGACAAAACCCCCGACCCATCCGACGACGGCCGCTGCCGAGTATCGTCGCGCGTGCGTCGCGCGCTGGCTCGCGTGGTGGCGCGACGAGGGCGAGGCATGGCTTCGCGCCGAGCCGCCGCGTTAGAATCGCCGCCACTTCCGAGGGGATCCGAGATCCGGGATTCGCGCCCGCGTCGAACGTGCGCGCTCGTCAGGACGTTTCCCTTCAGCGCGGCGAATCGCAAGATCTTCGTAGTGAGTCAGGCGGCGTGTTCTACGCCCAAAGGAGAATTCCGATGAGCAGGAGATTCTGGTGCGCACTCGGTCTCGCAGCGGCGGTCGCCGCGGGCGGCTTTGCGCTTCGCGGGTCGAGCGACGTGCACGCGCTCGGTTGCGCGAACTTCCAGTTCAGCGGCGCCGTGAGCTTGCCGCGCGGCACGCGCCGAATGCTCACGACGGTTCCGCCGTCGGATCGCCTGGTCATCTCCACGATCACGTCGCGAGCCTTCGACTCGTCGACGCCGCCGTGGCTCGAGATCTACGCCAACTCGACGCGAGTCGGCATCGTGCCCGCGCAGTGCGACGTTCACGGTTGGCACTTCGACACGCGATTCGACGGCGACGGGGCGGCGAACCTCGGCGGGTTTCACGTCGGACCGAACCAGCAAGTGGGACTGCGCCTCGTGGCCGGTAATCCCACGGCATCGAGCGTGCTCATCGCGCTCGTGGGCTTGCAGTATGTCTGCAACCTCACCACCGGCAACTCGCTCGCCGTCGATCTCGCGCCGGACGTTCAAACGCCGGTGATCCACACGCCGATCGATCAGTCGATCTTCGTGCGTGCGGCGTTCTCGGCACCGTTCACAGCGGATCCGAACTCGCTCCATCCGTCGATCGAAGTTCGCGAGAACAATCGGATCGTGGGCGTGATCCCGGCGCACTGCCGATCCACGGGCTGGGCATTCGAGACGGACTTCCCCTTCGTCACCGGGATCGTCGTGCGCGCAGACAAGGACGTGAACCTGACGCTTCGCGACGCCGGGGCGCTGGCGGGGACGATTCCGATTTCGATCGTCACGCTTCGCACCGGGCCGTAACGTCAGACGATCGGCAGCGGATCGAACGGCGCGCCGAGGACGCTCGCCGACGGCACGCCGAGCCACGACTCGATCGCCGTCGCGTAGACGCGGCGGAAGTCGACCGCGAACTTCACGTCGCCGTCGACGAGGTCGTCGAGACGCGGATGCGCGCCGACGAGTCCGCCCTTCACCCCGCCGCCAGCGATGAAGAGCGGCGCCGCCGTGCCGTGGTCGGTGCCGGCGCTTCCGTTTTCTTCGACGCGACGGCCGAACTCCGAGAACGTCATCACGAGCACTTGGTCGAGCGCGCCGTGGTGTCGCAGGTCCGCGACGAACGCCGCGAGCGATTGCGACAGCTCGCGCAGGAGGAGCGCCTGCGTTTGACGCTGGCTCGCGTGCGTGTCGAAGCCGCCGAGCGTCACGAAGAAGATGCGCGTACCGAAGCCCGCGAGGTGGACCTGCGCGACCTGCCGCAGCTTGCGCGCGAGATCGAAGTCGGGGTAATTCACCGGCGACGAGTAGCGCGACACCGCGTCGTGCAAGCGCTCGGCTGCCGCGAATGTCGACGAGAGGCTTTGGCGTACGAACTCGAGCGAGCCTTCGGTATCGATGCGTGGCTCGCCCGCGAGGTCGGCGAGGAGCTTTCGCTCGAGCGCGGCTTTCTCCGGTGAGAGGCCTTCGCCGCGCACACGAAACTCGTCGAGCGACTCGACCGCCACCGCGCTTGACGCAGACTCGTCGCCGGCGGCGTCGTTCCGCGTCGGTCGGGGGCGATCCGCGACCAAGGCCTGCGGCATCTCGCGCCCGCCGAGCGCGACGCCGGGGAGCAGCGATTCGCCGTGGCCCGAGCGATCGCAGAGGCACCGCCCGAGCCATCCGGAGCGGCTCGCGCCGCCCGCGAGATCCGCGCTCTCCCAGATCTCGGTCGAACGGAAGTGCGAGCGGTCGGGGTCGGGATAGCCGACGCCTTGCACGATCGCGAGGCGTCCGTCCTTGAAGAGCGACTCCATGCCGCTCATCTCGGGATGGAGGCCGACGACGTCGTCGAGCTTGCGCACGTCGGCGCGCGCGATCGCAATCGACGGCCGCCGTCGATAGTAGTCGTCCATCGCAAACGGCACGACCGTGTTCAGCCCATCATTCCCGCCCTGCAACTGCACGACGACGAGCACGCGCTCGCCCGACTTTGCCGCCGGCTGCCCTCCCGCCGCCAGCGCCGCACGCACGAGAAACCGTGGCACGTCGAACGCCGCCGACGCCAACACCACACCCCCAATCGCCCCCAAGAAACCGCGCCGGCTAACGGGGTCAGACCCCAATGGACGGCTTTGGCGGTTTCCGTCGTCCGGGGTCTGACCCCATTCGCCGGTTAGCATAGGTGGGACTCCGGGAGCGAGGCGATCGTGCGGATGAGGGTCCGCATTCGCGTGTCGGGGTCGTGCAGGGGGGCGACGTGTGCGGCGAGGCGGTCGCGCACCGGCGCCGGTATGGGGCCGTCGACGAACGCGGCGAGTAGCGCGTCGACCGAGCCGTCGCCGAACGCATCGAGCTTCGGTGAGCGCGAGACCGCCGCCGCGAAGTTCACGCGCGCGAGGAGCGCGGCGGCGCTGATCCAGTGGCGGCCGCCGTCCCAGCCCTTCACGGTCGGCGGCGCGAAGAGGCTCTGGCCCATCGATGCAACGGCTCGCGCCATCGCCTTGCCGTCGACCGTGGCGCCGGAGACGCGCACGAGGCCGACCGCGAAATCGACGGGGCTCTTGATCACGGCGCGGCGCGCCCGCCGCGAGTAGAACGCGCGCGACTGCAAGAGACTCGCGAGCCAGTCGCCGATCCGCAGACCGCGCGCGCGCAGCGACTCGCCGAGCGCCGCGACCAACGCCGGGTCGGGCTCGGGGTGCACGAAGAATTCGAAGAGCTTTCGCGCGAGGAACGCCGCGCACTCGGGCCGCCGCGCGCACATCGCAACGACGTCGCCGCCGTCCCACGCGCCGGACTTGCCGAAAACGGTCTTCGATCCCGCGTCGTGCTTGTCCGCGTCGAAGAAGAACTCGCCGCCCTGCACGTGCCACCCGGTGAACGCGCGCGCCGCCTCTTTGACGTCGCCTTCCGCGTAGTTCCCGAGCCCGAGCGAGAAGAGCTCCATCAGCTCGCGCGCGTAGTTCTCGTTCGGCTTGCCGCGACGATTGTCGTTCGAGTCGAGCCACACGAGCATCGCCGGGTCGCGTGACACCGCCTGCAGCAGCTCCTCGAACGGGCCGAGCCCGCGCTCGAGAAATAGTCGATTCTGTCGCAGCATGAGCCGCGCGCGCTCGACCTTCGCGAGCGACGTCGCGAAGTGTCCGTGCCAGAAGAGCGCGATCTTCTCGCGAAGCGGCCGCCCCGCGCGCACGCAGCGAAGGAGCCACCACGCCTGCAGGCTCTCGAGATCGTTCGACGCGACGATCACGTCGCCGAGCGCGAGCGTGTCGCGATACGCGTCGCACTCGTCGCCTTCCGCGAGAGCATGCACGGCGCCCTCGGGCCCCGCCTTCAGCGCCGCGTCGATCTCCAACGCGGTGCCGCCGAAGCCGCCGCGGCGCAACAAGTGCGCGGCCTTCGCGCGGTCCCACGGATCCTCCGCGCTGGGCTCGAACGGCTCGAGCAGCTTCTTCGCGTCGCCATCGATCATCGCGTCACGTTCCCGTGCGTAGCGTCACGCGCGCGCGAAGTCCGGTCGTGCCGCCGTCCGTCACGCGCACGATCTCGCCCGAGTCGAACAGTCGAACGATCTCCATGAGCGCGCGGATCGAGCCGGTCGCCTCGAGACGCGACGAACCTTTTTCGAGCATGTCGTTCGCGATCAGCGCTTCCTCGTTCTCGTGGAGCGCCTCGTACGCGACTGGGCCGCGGATCGCGACACGATCGCCCACGGCCGCCGCGTCGAGATCGCCGCGCTGATATGCGTGCACGAGGTCGATGCACAGCGCGCGCGTCGAGCTGAGCACGAAGCGGTCGCCGACCTGCGCGATGGATGTCGTGTAGTTCGCGGTCATCGGAAGCGTCGCGCCCGACGCCTCCTCGATCGACCGCGCCGTCGTGACGTCGACGCCGTCGACCATTTCCGTACGCAGCGAAAAGGGCTGCTTCGCCTTTTGTCCGCGATCCGCGTTGATCACGCCCATCGTCGTCTGGAAGGCCACCTCGAGCCGCGGCCCGAACGCTTTCGCATTCTTCAAGTGCAAGACGAGCGCGAACGCCGGGATCTTCGGTTGCGGCGCGGGTCCCTCCGCCGGCCATTCTTGGCGCGCGGAAACGAAGAGCAGCTCGGGGCCGATCTCCGGCAACACGTCGTCGCCGAACTGCTTTCCGGCGAAAAGGATTCCAATGAACGAGTTGAACTGCGCCGTGCCCGAGAGAGCATTGGCGTCGAGGAGTTTGTCGCGCGCGCTCCACATCGCCGCGAGATCGCGTGGGACGGCGATCGTCCCGAGGAGTCGCGGAACGCGCGGCGTCGCGATCGCCGGCGGCGTGGACGCGGGGCCGCTCATCTTCGCGGGAACGCGCACGTCGAGCGCTGCACCGTTCGACTCGAGCGTCAACGACGCGATGAAGTACTGCGCCTCGCGAACGGCCGGCGCGAGGTCCGCGAAGAGGAGCGCGCCGACGGGATTGTCGAACGCGTCGGGGACGATCTTGCCGCCCGGCCGCTTGGCGGCGACTCGCTTCAGGTCGACATAGGCAAAGCCGTCCGCGTCCTTCGGCGCCCTCGAGCGCGCGGCGCGAACGATCGCGAACGGTCGTGAGTGTCGCGCCGGCGCGCGATTCGGTGGTCGCGATCGACTTGCCGTCGGCGGTGAGGAGCTTCACGACGCCTTGGAGGATCTGATCTGCAGCCGCCTCGTCATCGCCGCGAACGAGGAGCAACGCGTCGGGCCCGGCTTCGTCGGCCTTGGGTCGGAGCGCGACGGCGACCTCGCGTGACGCCGCAACGTCGATCGCGTCCCAGAGCGAACGACCGACGACCGCTTGGAAGATGCCGAGCCCCATCGCGCTTTGCGTGTAGCCGGGCGTCGACTTGAACGTCTTCCACGCATCCGACGCTTCGATGCGCTTCCGCAGATCCGAGTCGAAGAACGTTTTGACGAGGCGGCCCGGCGCGCGCAGCTCGGCGTAAGCCGCGACCGACTCCGGCACGAGCGACGCGCACGCCCGCTGTTCATCGTCCGCTGCGAACACGAACGACGGCAGCGCGAGTAAGAACGAAAAGGCGATGACTCCGATCGAAACGCGGCGTCGCATGGCTTCTGCTCCTCGTCGTTGATAGGCGATCCAGGATACCGGAAGGAGAGAGGTCGTTGCTTCGGGAAACGTGAAACGACGCCCGCCTCCGAACGGGGAACTCTCTTCGCATTTCGCCCCACCCCGCTACAATGCTCGGCTCCCTATCCCAACGATCCCTTTGGAGAGTTCGAATGACCATTCCCAAGGCGTTGAATGATTGGGTGCGCGAGTCGGAGGCGCTCTGCAAGCCGAGCCGCGTCGTGTGGTGTGAGGGGTCGGACACCGAACACGCGGCGCTCGTGCGCGACATGGTGAAGTCGGGCGTACTGCTTCCGCTCGATTCGAAGACGTATCCCGGTTGCCATCTCCACCGAAGTGATCCCAGCGACGTTGCACGCACCGAACACCTGACTTTCATCTGCAGCGAGAAGAAGGAAGACGCGGGCCCGACGAACAACTGGATGTCGCCCGCCGACGCGCGCGCGCGCGTGCGCCCGCTCTTCGACGGCGCGATGAAGGGGCGCACGATGTACGTCGTGCCGTACCTCATGGGCCCGGCGCGCTCTCCGTTCAGCAAGGTCGGCGTCGAGATCACCGACAGCCCGTACGTCGTCGCGAGCATGCGCACGATGACGCGCATGGGGACGATCGCGCTGGAGCACCTCGCCGGCATGGGCGAGTTCGTGAAGGGCCTGCACTCGCTCGGCGACTTGAGCCCCGAGCGACGCTCGATCTGTCATTTCCCGCGCGAGCGTGAAATCTGGAGCGTCGGCTCCGGTTACGGCGGCAACGCGCTCCTCGGCAAGAAGTGCTTCGCGCTGCGCATCGCCAGCGTGCAGGCGCGCGACGAGGGCTGGATGGCCGAGCACATGCTCATCGTCGGCATCGAAGATCCGAAGGGCAACGTGACGTACGTTGCCGCGGCGTTCCCGAGCGCGTGCGGCAAGACGAACCTCGCCATGCTCGTTCCGCCAGCGTCGCAGAAGGGCTGGAAGGTGTGGACGGTCGGCGACGACATCGCGTGGATGCGCGTCGGAGCCGACGGCCGGCTGTGGGCGATCAACCCCGAGGCCGGGTTCTTCGGCGTCCTCCCGTACACGTCGTCGAAGACGAACCCGAATGCGCTCGCGACCCTGAAGCACAACTCGATTTTCACCAACGCGGCGCTGACGGCGGACGGCAAGCCGTGGTGGGAAGGCGCGGACGATCCGGCGCCGTCGCACGCGACGGACTGGCGTGGGCAGCCGTGGACTCCATCGAGCGGAACGGTCGCCGCGCATCCGAACTCGCGGTTCACGGCGCCGGCCGCGCAGTGTCCGTCGATCTCGCCGAAGTGGGAGGACCCGCAGGGCGTCCCGATCTCCGCGATCGTGTTCGGCGGGCGACGATCGAAGCTCGCGCCGCTCGTCTATCAGGCGCGCGACTGGGCGCACGGCGTCTTCATGGGCGCGACGATGGCGTCCGAGACGACCGCGGCCGCGACCGGTGCCGTCGGCGTCACGCGGCGCGATCCGATGGCGATGCTGCCGTTCTGCGGCTACCACATGGGCGACTACTTCGCGCACTGGCTGCGGATGGGCGAGCGCGCGCCGAAGCCGCCCGCGATCTTCCACGTCAACTGGTTCCGCAAGGACGACGCCGGCAAGTTCCTGTGGCCGGGCTTCGGCGAGAACCTCCGCGTGCTGCGCTGGATCGTCGACCGCGCGGCCGGCAGCGGCAAGTCCGTCGAATCTCCGATCGGCCATCTCCCAACGCGCGACGCGCTCGACGTGACGGCGCTGTCGGTGACTCCTCCGACGATGGACGCGCTCCTGTCGGTCGACCGCACCGCATGGCAAACCGAGCTCGCCGAACAATCACCATTCTTCGACAAGCTCGGCGACCGCCTCCCGCAGCGCCTCCGCGACGAACACGCGACCCTGTCGAAGCGCCTCAAGTGACGCGTACGGAGCCAGGAACCTTTTTCCCACTTAGCGCCGCATCACTTTGCGCCCAGCTTTTCCAGGGCTTGGAGTGCAGCAGAGCGGACGCCGGCATCGGCGTCGGAGAGCGCGTCGAGGAGGAGTGAGGCCGCGCCCGCGTCGCCGACAGCGGCGATGGCGAGGACGGCACCGCGACGCTTCTCGGGAGATGGGTCTTTCAAGAGCGATCTTGCTTTCGCGAGAGCGTCGTCGCGGCCGCCCTCGCCGAACTTGTCGAACGTCGCGCGCAGTTCCTGGTAGCGCTGCATGCTCTTGAGCGCGCCTTCCGCGGCGTCGCGAACGTTCGCCTCGGAGCTGCCGAGCAAGCGCAAGAGAGCGGGGATTGCGCCACGCACGTTTCGGTGTTGTGCCAGCGAGGCGCCGGCGGACTGCACGTCCGGACTGCTCGACTTGAGCGTGATCGCTGCCAACTGCGCCGCCGCTTCGTCGGGCAGCCGGTCCGCCAGGCACTCGATGAGGCCTTTCGTCAGTTGGTCCGCGGGGATCTGCGACACGAAGCGTGCGAGAGCCGATCGGCTCAGACCTGTTCCGCTCACTGCGACGCTGGGGTCGACGATGCGACGAGCGAGCCGCACGAGGTCGTCGACGGCGTCGTCACCGAGCAGGCTCACGATGAAATCGCGCGCCGCGAAATACGTTTCGGCGTCGTCCGACTCGAGGTCACGCCGGACGTCCGCGAGTGCGTCTTTGCCACCGCACGCGACGAGTGCGTTCAAAGCCGACGCGCGCGCCTGTCCGGTCGCCGCGTCATGGATCGCGCGAATCGGCCGCACGAGCGACGGGTCGGGGCAGTTCGCCGCCAGCGCGAGCGCAGCGGCACGCAGCTCCTCATCGCTCGACGCGAGATCCTCCGCGAGATGGGGCGGCGTCGAGATGTTTTTTCCCTGACCGCGCGCCGCGTTGAGAAGTCTGCGATAGCCTTCGAGTCGCACACTGGGCTCCGGCGCCCCGACGGCCGTCGCCAAAACGCCGGTGAGCGACGACACCCAACCGTGCCATCGTCGGAGCCACGCCGCCCGCTCCTCGGCAGACGGGATCGCGGCGAACCCAGCGGCGACGATCTCCTCGGCGTGTCCGTCGTCACGGCGTTGGTCCAAGACCTTGTCGAGTATCCAGGTTCGGATGGTTACGCGCTCCGCGGAGCCCACTTCGCTCTTCGGGTTCGTCGTGGCGACGTAGAGATCGATCAGATCCGGTGTCAAGATCGTCGAAGAGTAACCATTGAATTCCCTCGCACTGTGAAGCTGCTTCAGCTCCGTCCACAGCCCGATCGTACCGAGCTGCGAAAACGCTCGCGTCATGGCGCGAATGACCGCGGTCACCAGCGCATCGTTCCAGGAAACGCCGGGGATCTTCCGCAAGATCTGCGCGGCAAGTGTGGCGACTCGAGCGTCCGCGTCGGCCAGACTGGCGACGGCGAGATCACGGCGAAACGACACATCCAATCGGTCGTTTTGCAGGCAAATGAGCGCCGACATGCGCACATCCGGCGAGGGGTCGCCGCAACCCGATCGGATTTCCTCCGTGAACGAACCGGGCCAGGCCCGTTGGATGAGAACGAAGGCTTGCTGGCGCTGCGTCCCGTCGCTCGACTTCAGACGTTCGGCGACGAGCGGACGGAGCCCGTAGTCCGGCCACTTGCCCGACAGCATGGCCATGCGGACGTCCGCCGACGGATCGTGGGCGCACCGAAGCAGGATCTCGGCGTAGCGCGCCTGCGCCGCGGTCTCGGATACACCCGGCCATCGATCGAGCGATTGAACTGCTTCGGTCCGGTACTTGGCTTCTTTGAGAGACTGTGCCATTTCGAATACATCGAGCGCCGCGGCCGTGGGTGGAAGCTCGTCGAGTGCTTGGACGACGCATGCAGGGGAAACGAGGTTTGGATCCGAGAGGCTCTGGGTCAAGCCCGAAAACGACTCGCTCGTCCCCATTCGGG
>JACOTG010000048.1 GCA_016178505.1 Planctomycetota bacterium | reverse complement strand
GATCGGCGCCATCGCGGCCGGGCAGGCGCCGTCCGAGTTCCATCGACTCTCGGAAGAAGTCGCGGCGTCGCCGCTGCGTCTCGAGTTGCTGGGTCTCGGCGGCGAGATCGAGGGGCGCGTCGCCGACTCCGATGGCACGCCTGTCGCCCGTGCCACGATCGTGATCGGGCTCGGCGCCGGGAACGAGAAGCGGCTCGACCACGGCGCGTGGGTTTCGTCGCCGCCGGAGTTCTCGCTCGACTCCAATGCCGACGGTCGATTCGTCGCGCGCGGCGTGGCCCCCGGAACGATCGCGCTCGGCGCGCGCGCCGCCGGCATGGCCCCGTGGCGAGGCAGCGTCGACGTGCGCACGTCCACGTCGACGCACGTCGACATCGCGCTCGTGCGAGGCGCCGAGCTTCGCGGCACGATCACGACGGCGAACGGCGCGCCAGCGCTCGGCGTGAAGGTCGACGCATTCTTCCGCGACGCGTTCGACGAGCACTCGATGCGCACCGGCGACGACGGATCCTTCCGCCTCGTCGACCTCGCGCCAGGCGTCGTATCGGCGCGCGCGGAAGCGCGCGGCGGAATCGTCGCGCGCAAGAACTTCGAAGCGTCACCGGGCGACGTGCTGCGATGGGATCCCGTCCTCGCGCACGATCCCGAGATCGTCGGACGCGTGCTCGACTCGACTCGCACGCCGCTCGAAGGCTGGATCGTCCGCGCGACTCGGACCGGCGATGCTCCTTCGGATGTCCAGAGGTTCATTCCCGAGGTGGGCATCGCGAAGACCGATGCGGAGGGCCGCTTCGTGATCCGGCACTGTCAGAACGCCATCCATCGCTTGGCCGTCGATCCGCCAGCGAACGGATGGGAAGTCCCGACGACCGCCGTCGAGGGCGTTCGCCCGGACTCCACCGAGGTAGTGGTCATCGTCTCCGGAGGCCCGCGCCCGACCGCGACGATCGTCGGCCGCGTCCTCGATCCGTCGGGAAAGCCCGTCGCGGACGCCGACGTGCACGTGGAGCGCGTCGACTCTCGCGCGACCCACTTTCTTCTCCACACCGAAGAGAACACCGGACGATTCGAGGTTGGCCCGCTACTCCCTGGGATGTACCAGCTCATCGTGCAGGCATTGCGCTACCCGCCGATTCGCCTGGCCGCGCATCGACTCGACGCCGACGAGCGCCTCGATCTCGGGGACTTGCGACTCCAGGAGTCGGGCTTCGTCGTCGTCTCGATCGACGACCGTCGGCCCGCGGGACGCGAGGCCGCGGCGGCACACGCCACTGACGTGTCGGAGAGGCTCGCGACATTCGGTTACGTCACCGTGGACGGCGAACTCGTCGGCCGCCCTGCTCCGTCGATTCGAGTTCTCGGGAAGGACGGCGAGGATCTCGGAACGGCGAACCTCGTCGACAACGAAGCGCGCTCGTCACCGCTGGCACCCGGCTCGTACGTGCTCAGCGTCGGCGGCGTCCGCGCGGCATTGGTTGGGCGCCCGTTCGACGTCGTCGCCGGTGAAGAGACGCGGCTCGAGGTTGAAATTCGTCCCGGCGTGAAGCGCGAGTTCCAATTCCGCTTGTCGCCGAGCGACTCGCCCGACGTGAGGTTCCACTGGATTCTCCGGGACGACGCCGGCGCTTTGCTCGATTCGCAGGTCCGTTCCGGTGCCGTCGACGGTCGGTACGTCGAGACACTGTGGCTGGCGCCGGGCCGTTACGCAATCGAAGCGACCACGGAAAGCGGCACGAGCACGACGGGGCGATTCGCGGTCGGCGCGGTCGCCGAGGAAGCGATCGCGATCGAGTTGAAGTGCGGACCCGTGAATAAATAGTCGCGTCGAATCGCCGTTCCGCGTCTTCCGATCCCTCGAGCATGGGGACATCGCTTCCGATTCCACTTCGTCGAGATCGTGGGCGCGGGCCAGCCTGGAAAGTAGACTCCTCCCCATGGAAAACACCGTCCGCGTCACCGCATTGCACAAGCTTCCATTCAACGAGGCGCTCTTCAAGGAGGACGCCGGCGATCTCGACGACAAGGAGTTCCGAGATCAATGCCGCAAGAACTGGGAGAACGCTTGGTTGGTCGTCGTCGAGTTCGATGGCCCCGAGGAAGATCTCGAGTTCGCGTCCTTCGGCTTGGGCGTCGAGCCCGGTGACGAGGACAACCAGGGCGTGTGGGAAGAAAAGGTACTGAAGACGTCGCCGTCGAAGACGCGCGCTGCGTTCTACCTTCACCACGTCGATCCGAAGAAGACCCTGTGGTACGGCGACGAGCCCCTCGTTCTCCCACCGCCGACGGCCGCGCCGAAGGCGCTGCTCGACGAAGTACCGTACTGCTCCCCGGATTAAACGTCCTGCCCCGATTCGTCGCTCGGAAGACCTCTCGCGAAAAGCGGAACGCGCCGGCCCTCGTTGGAGAGCGCGGCGCGTTCCGAAGAAGACTAGATGATTAGTGCGGGCAGGTCGCGTTTCCGCAGACCGTGCCGTCACCCTGGTACGTGCCACCCAGGTGCGTGCACATGTCGGCGGTGACCATGACGCAGAATCCACCTCGCAAGCAGCAAGCTCCACCCGGAGGCGGAGCGCAGTGCGACGTCATGCAATTCGTACCGTCGCCCTGGTACTGACCACCGGCCGCCGTGCAACGGTCGGCCGATGTCGTCTCGCAGCGCCCGTTCGGCAAGCAGCAGGCGCCGGTGGGCCCAGTCGGGCCGCAGTGCGACGTCATGCAGTTGGTGCCATCGCCCTGATAAGTGCCGCCGATCGCGGTGCACAGTTCCGCCGGCGTCATCAAGCAATGACCGTCGGGCAGACAGCAGGCGCCGATCCCCGGTGGCGGCGGGCAGCCCGCAGCGTCACACGTGGAACCGTCGCCGTGATACTGACCATGTCCGAATCCGCAACGCTCGGCAGTCGTGATGACGCAATGACCGTCCGGCAGACAGCAAGCGCCCGTCGCCGGAGGCGGTGGGCAGCCGCCGTTGTCGCAGCTCGTCCCATCACCTTGATAGTGGCCACCCGCATGCATGCACTGCTCGGCACTCAACACGACGCACATGCCATCGCGTAGACAGCAAGCTCCAGTCGGGCCGCCGGCGCAGTTCGACATCATGCAGTTCGTTCCATCGCCCTGGTACGTCCCGCCCGCGTGCGCGCAACGGTCGGCGGTGGCCATGATGCAGTGACCGTCGGGCAGGCAGCAGGCGCCGAACGCGCCCGGTGCACAGCTCGAGTTCGCGCAGTCGGTGCCGTCGCCCTGGTACGTTCCGCCCGCGCCGGCGCAACGATCTGCGGTTGCTTGGACGCAGTGACCATCGGGCAAGCAGCAAGCACCCGTCGCCGGAGGCGGCGGGCAGCCGGCCGTATCGCACGTCGTTCCGTCACCTTGATAGTGGCCGCCCGCGTGCGCGCAGCGATCCGCCGAAGTGACGACGCAATGTCCGTCCGGCAGGCAGCAGGCGCCCGTGACCGGCGGAGGACAACTCGAGTTCGCGCACGTCGTCCCGTCACCCTGGTACGTGCCGCCAGCCGCCGCGCAACGATCCGCGGGGATGACGATGCAGCCGCCATGCGGCAGGCAGCAAGCGCCAACCGTGGCCGGCGGGCAATTCGAGGCATCGCACGTCGTGCCGTCGCCCTGGTACGTTCCGCCCGCCATCGAGCAACGACGTTCGGTCGTCACTCGGCAGAATCCGGTGTGGAAGCAGCAGGCGCCGGTCGGAGGCGCGGGGCAGTGCGCAGCGTCGCACGTCACTCCGTCGCCCTGATAGGTTCCGCCCGCGGCGCCGCAGCGGCGAGCCGTAGCCACGATGCATCGGCCGTTCGGCAGGCAGCAGGCGCCCGTCGGAGCCGGCTGGCAGTTCGCGGAGTCGCACGTGCTGCCGTCACCTTGATAGGTCCCGTGATGCAGCGCGCAGCGCGCCGCCGTCGAGATCTGGCAGAATCCATTTTCGAAGCAGCACGCACCGGTCGGAACGGTCGGACAACCCGCGGCGTCGCACGTCGTCCCGTCGCCGCGATAGGTGCCGCCGAAGCGCGCGCACTGCTCGGCGGTCAACGTCGCGCAGAACGTGTCATGAAGGCAGCAAGCGCCGGTCGGAGCCGCCGCGCAATTCACTCCGTCGCACGTCGTGCCGGCGCCCTGGAACGTGCCGCCGACGTCCGTGTACCGATGCTCGGAGATCACGGCGCAGAATCCGTTCGGGAGGCAGCACGCGCCCGTCGGTCCCGGCGCGCAGGCCGCGTTGTCGCACGACGTCGCGTCGCCCTGGTAGACGCCATGCATCCGATCGCACGCCGCGCGCGTCGTCACGACGCAGAAATGCTCGCGAAGGCAGCAAGCACCCGTCGGTTCCCCTTGCGCGTTGGCCGTCGTCGCCACGGCGACGAACGAACTCAGCGCAAGGAGCCCGGTACACAAGCCGTTCAATGCAATTCTCAAATGTGACATCGAAACCCCCTTTTGACGAACGTGCAAAGCCTTGGAATCACGCAAACCCCTATCGTTGCCCGTGAGTGAAACGACGTCTTACATTAGTGAAGTCTTGCTCCCATGCAAGAACAAAAGAGCGCGGCCGCGGCCACAATGACGTCCAGCTCCCAGGCACGGATGACTCGCGGCCGCCGATCCCCGCGGTATCTCGCTCATGATCCGGCGTCCACACGACTTTTCGGATCCCCTCGTGCACGATGGGAGGACGAGCCGCTAGAAACACTCGATGCGGGCCGGCTGTTTCGATGTTCCTTCGACCGAGCCCTCGCGTCCCCCAGCTGGCCCCTCACGCTCGAGCACGGCACGGCCCTTGCGCCACTCGCTCGCACCACCATACAGGGGCGTCCAACCGATCCCGGCGCGGCAAGAGACGAGGTATGTGATGAGTGACATGGACGAAGCAAGCTGCCGTCGAGTGAATCTTGCCACGACTCTCGGTAGTTCTTACCGCCCTCCTTCGTTGCCGATCATCGTGGGCGCCTTTTGGGCGCGACGAGCCCGGCGGCGTCAAATGCGCGGTGACTCCGTTCTGGCCCGGCGTCTGACTTCGATCTTGTGCGCCGGAACCCTGGGTAGCTGCGCGTCGATGGGCCGACCCCTTCCCGATGTCGCCGCAGAAATCAACGGGACGCTCGAGCCGGGCGCGCTCTCGCTCGTTCCCGGAGACTCGGTCGAGGTGCGGTTCGTGCACATGCCCGATTGGAATCACGAAGCGCGAGTGCGACCCGACGGGCGTGCAGCGTTCCTGCTGTTGGGAGACCTCGACGTGACGGGGCTCGACTTCGATACGCTCACCAAGCGCCTCGTCGATGCCTACGGAAAGGACTTGCAACAGCCGGATCTGAGCCTGCTCGCGCGAGACGTGGCGCCCCGATTTGTCGTCGTGCAAGGCGAAGTGCATCATCCCGGAGACGTTGCGATCTCCGGCGGTCACCTGACCCTCGTCGAGGCGATCGGGAGAGCCGGTGGCCCGCTCAAGGAAACGGCTCGCCTCGAAGACACGCTCCTCCTCCGCTGGCTGCCTCGAGAGAAGAAGCAAGTCGCGTGGAAGATCGACGCCCGGATGGACTACTGGGGTAACCCGATGCCCATCCAACTGCAGCCGTTCGACGTGATCTTCATCCCGAACACGCCGATCGACCGCGTCGACATCTTCGTCGATCAGTACATCCGGAGATTGATTCCGCTCCCGATCTTCATCCCCGTCGGTTCGGGAGGTCGATAGTGAATTCCCCCGAAGAGCCGTTCGTGCTGGACGAGAGTTTCCGATCGGACCCAAATCCCACGGAGCGTCGCACGACGTTGTGGAGCCCCGCGGAAGCAATTCTGCTTCCCATCCTGCGGTCTCGTCGACTCGTCGTGATTCTTTTGTTGATCGGCGCGTGCGTCGGGCTTCTCGTGGCCGCGTTGATTCCGAATGCCTACACGTCCACGTCGAAAGTCCTCGTGCGACTCGGCGAGCGCGAGCAAGGCACGCCGGACACGGCACTCGCCGACGATCGGCGCTTCGCCTCGAAGGTCGTGCGCGAGGACATGCAGAACGAAGTCCACTTGTTCCGCAACCCGGCCGTTTTCGAGCAGGTGGCGCGAGAAGTCGGTGCGGCGAGGATCTTGCGTCCTTACGATCCGGCGCCCGAGGACCCCGCAGGCACCGCGCTCCCTGTGAAGCTGCTTCATCGATTGCAGTCGTGGTGGTTCGGCCCAGAAGTTCGTGCGTCCGGCAACGGCGCGCCCGACAGCGATGCGTCCATCCTCGCTGCGGTCGAGACGCTCCAAGATCACGTGATCATCGAGGGAGAGCCGGCGTCCAGCATCGTTTCCGTCTCCGCAACGGCAACGTCGCCCGAGTTGGCCCGCACGCTCGCCGATGCGTTCGTCCGGACGCTCATCGACCGCCACCGAAAGGTGTTCGCCGGCGACGAGTCTTTGGCTTTCCTCGACACTCGCGTGGCAAGCGCGCGGACGGTGGCGATGAAAGCGGATGCGGCACTCGACGACTTCAAACGAACGCACGGGATCTTCGACCTCACGGTGCAAAGCAAGAACGCTCTCGACGAGATCTCGAAGCTCGAGTCCGAAATCGCGTCGGACGAAGAACGCTTCCAGGCCCTCGTCGCGGAGGAGGCGTTCGTGAAGAGCCTCCTCGCGAACCCGAGCGAACCAGCCACCCCGACGCCGAACCCGATCCCGAATCTGGCCTATGTGCATCCGTTGAAGGAGGAGATCGACAAGCTCCAAGCGGATCTCGCACGGGTGCGCTCTCGGTTCCGCGAAAGCTCGGCGATTCGCAAGACCGAGGAAGAGAGGATCACTCAACTCATCGCGGAGCTAGAAGCGGACCTTCGGCAGGAGCCGCCGCTCCAGCAGAACGGGAAGATCGCCGACGTTGCGGCATTCGAGCGACTGCAGGGGCGGCTGGAGGCGATTGCGGAGGAGCGACAGGGTCGCGAGACCTCCACCAAGCCGCGCAAAGAACGCCTTCAGTCGCTGCAGAACGAATTGTTGACGATGCAGGCGCTCGAGCCGCAGTACCGCGCCCTCGAGATGAGCTCCGACCAGATCCACAAGCAGCTCGTCCAATTCAACGACGCCCGCGACCGGGCCGAAACGATCTCACTGCTCGACCAAGTGAAAATGAGCAACCTTCGCGTGATCCAAGAGGCCACTCTGCCCCTGACGAAGACGTCGCCAAATCGATTCAAGATCGCCGGCATCGGCGCGTTCCTGGGACTTCTCGTCGGAATCGGCCTCGCTTTCCCACGGCAGGTGCTCGACCGCACGATGAGGCGACCTCGGGAAGCCGAGCGCGCGTTGGGTCTGCCAGTCCTTCAGGTCGTCCCCGACGTGCCCAACCTGAGAGATCACTCGAACGGCGCCGGTCACCCATTCATCATGGAGAACGTTCGATGATCATGAAGCGACGAACCGATGACGCGCCCGGCAGCACCGCGTTCGACGGTTTCGTCGCTGCATTGCGGGACACGGTCGACACTCTATGGGCGAACCTGCTGGAAGGCAGCGGCGCCACGGGCGGTCCAGAGAAGATCCTTTTCGCCAGCGCGACTCACGGCGAAGGAACGACGACGATCGCGGCTTGCGCGGCGGTCGGACTTGCGATGCACATGCGGCAGACCGTGGCGTTGCTCGAGGCGAACTATCACACCCCCGGGCTCGCGTTCCACCTCGGCCTGGCGCCATCTCCGGGATTCGCAGACGCGCTCCACAAGAAAGCGCCGATCGAGCGCGCTCAGCGAGCAAGCCCGATCCCGGGGCTCGTCGTGTACCCGGCGGGCTCCGCGTCGAGCGTGTCGCCTGGGGAACTGGCGTCCGCAACCGCCGACGAAATACTCGCCCACGTGGAATCCACCGGTCGATTCGTTCTGATCGACGCGCCGCCGCTTCTCGTACACCCCGAGGGTCGGCTCCTCTTGCGCCATGTGGACGCCGCCGTGCTCGTCGTCAGCGCTTGCGACACGAAGCGCGGCGAAGCGGAGAGCGCGAAGCGGATCCTCGATTCTGCGGGCGTGCGCGTCCTCGGAGCCGTGCTGAATCGCTATCGTGCGGACGTGCCCGCATGGGCGGCGAAACAGGATTGGTTCTGACGCACGCTCGGCCTCACCGATTGAGCCCGGCGCGCCACTTCTTCTTCACTTTCTCGAGCACACCCACTGACCGCCCGAAACGCTTGGCGAGGCCGGATGCCGCGAGCGTGCCGACGTCCATGATGCGCGCGACGGACGGACGAACTCGGCGACCATAGACGCGCAGCGTCCGCTCCGCCGACGACTCGGTGCCGTAGATGCGTTTGTATTCGGCGTCGCCGAAACCGTAGTCGATCCGGCTGAGCCGAGCCTCGCATAGGTCCTGGATCACACGAAGCAGGAGAACGGTGCCCGGCGAGAAGCTCTCGTAGTTGGTGAGATGACCCGTCGCTTCGAGGAAATAGGTCTCGCCGTAGACGACTCCCAGTTGGTACGCGATCGGTTCTCCCGCGCACTCGAGGACGTAGGAGCGCCATCTGCCGAGGCGCGCCTCGCATTGCACGATCGCTCGCCAAAGGGGCGTATCGGAGAAGCCGCCGCCGAGTGCCGCCTGATACGACTTGCCCGCGATCTGCGCGGCGCCGGCGACGAATTCCTCGATTTGGTCTTCACGTTGAAAACATCGGACGTTCACGTCGCCAGAGAAGCGTTCGACGAGCAGGCGATCCGTGCGACGCAAGTTGTAGCGGTGCTTCCGCGAGAAGTGCTGCGTCGTCTCCTCGTATGAGCCTGGAACGAGTGAGAATCGCCAATGCAGGGACGCGGGATTCGCGACCCCCGCGCGCAGGTTCTCGCCGCCCATCGAGAGCGACGCTTGCAGCTCGTGCTCGACGGGCAAGTGATTGATCATCACGCAGTCGACCCGGCCCTGGGCAAGCAACGATTCGAAGTGAGTGAGAACGCGCTCCGCCGTAGCCGGGCTCTTGTCGGTGATGAGCCCGCCGTAGACGACGTCGAGGCAGCGAAGGGACGGCGTGGAAAGGCGTGCATATCCGAAATCGCAACGGATCCGCCGGCGGGTCGTCCTCCCGACGACGAGTGCGCGAACGGCTCCGCCGTCTCGGAAGATCGAGACGTGCGGTTGCACGTCATCGCCCATCGCGCGCAGAGCGGCGAGGTAGCGATCGGGGTCCGAGTTCGGCGTCGCAACGCCGTGCCGTTTGCGGAGCGAAAGCCAGTCCGAGCGCGTCGCCTCCACGTCCGCATGCGAGATCGCGACTTCAACCGACGGACGCTCGGCTCGAGCGAGCGGCATCGACGCGAGAGCCGACGCCCGCTCGGGCGTGGGCGATCGTCGGATCGCGGCAACCGAGGGACCGGCGGCCGCCGGGTCCGATCCGTTCGGCGCATCCGCAGAGAGTCGCGAGCGCCATCGACGCTTGATTCGGTCTGCGAGCCCGACGGATTCCGCGGCACGCCCCGTCAGTCGCGCCGCCGCGAGAACCGAGACATCGAGAATGCGCGCGATCCCCGGCCGGAGGCCACGACCGTAGAAGTTCAACGTCGTTTCCTTCCAGTACTCGGTCGCATTGATTCGCTTGTAGTCCGCGTCGCCGAATCCCCAATCGCATACCGTGAATCCCTCGTCGCAAAGATGCTTGAGGATGCGGATGTACAGCACCGTCCCGGGGCTCAGGCTGCGGTACTGCGGCAGGTAGCCGGTCGGGCCGAGAATGAGCACGTCCTTCGATCGACTTCCTTGCTGATACGCGATGGGGCGACCCCCAGCGACCAGGACATAGGACTGGAAGTAAGAGCCCTGCGCGAGGGCATCGAGGATCGTCCGCCACTTGGGATCATCCATCACCGCGGCCCCGAGGCCCGCTTGATACGTGTGCTTGGAGATGTCCGCGGCATCGGTAAGAAACGACCCGACTTCTTCAGGGCGAGTGTAAATTCGCAGCGTTGCGTCGCCGCCGAAGTGCTCCATGAGCTTCTTGTCCAAGCGACGCAGATTCCGCCTCGTCTTCGACTTGTGGTGCCACATCGTCTGCTCGAACGAGCCGGGGACCGCCCGCGTGATCCAGTGTGGCTCGATGATCTCGTGGATGGCACCGCGGCCGGAGACCTCCGCGTACATGGGGTCGCTGAGGTCGAGATGGTTGATCATCATGTGCTCGACGACGCCGGTCTCGAGCAGGCCGCGCAGGTGATGAGCGACGGCCGCACAGGCGCTTCGATCGCCGTCGGTGATGAGCCCGCCGTACACGATCTCGAGGCAACGCAGGCGCGGCGTCCTGAAATTGAGGTAGCCCCACCGGCACAAGACCGGCCGCTCGACGATTCGGCCGATGACGATGGCCCGCGGACCCAGTCCGTTCCGGAAGACCGCAACGTAGGGCCGCACCCCGGGCCCCAGCGCCGGAAGCGTCTTTTCGAAGCAGTCCGGGTCGGTGTTGGGGGTCGTGATTCCGCGGCGCGCCCGCACGCAAAGCCAATCAGCCCGAACCGCAGGAAGTCCGTCGAGCGACGTCGCGACGAGGACCTCGAGCGGGCCCGGCGTCCCTGACGCCGCACGCCCGTTGAACGACGTCGCCACGCCGACCTCGAGCGGGCGCGATGGCGCCGACGTTCCTACCGGACGAGTGATGTGCAAAATCTCCATTCGCCGCCGAGCGCACGTGTGCGCATTTCCGATTTCTCTGCCAATCCTCGAAAACCGGCGAGATGGATCAAAAAACGAGCCAGGCCGCTCCGGCAGCCCGAGAAACGGCCGTCGCCAGCCGGACCTTTCGCGGCACCTGATTCGCTTGAGTGTCCATCCGAGTTCTCGCGGCAACATCAGGAGTCATCGAAACACATGCGTTCATCATCATCGGATCGTCGTCGGATCTGCCTCTTCGGCGCGGCTCCCGACACGGGGAACTTGGGCGTTTCCGCTTTGTGCCTTTCGGCGATCACGGCGATCGCGCGCCGCCTTCCTCAGGCACGTCTCACGGTGTTCGACAACGGCTGGGGAGTCCGGCCGGCAAGCACGTCGATCGACGGGCGAGACTTTTCCTACGAACTTTGTGGAGCACGCTACTCGCGGCGCTTCTATCGCCCGGAAAGCTTCTGGAACATGCGCGTGTGCGGATGGTTCGGCGGGCTCGCGAACGCCGGCGCGCGCGCCGTTGCCGAGGCCGACGTCGTGCTCGACGCGAGCGGCGGTGACAGCTTCACCGACCTCTACGGGATCGACCGGTTCGAGGCCGTCGTCATGCCGAAGCGCCTTGCGCTCGAATCACGGAGCTCGCTCGTGCTCTTGCCTCAGACCTACGGTCCGTTCTCGTCCGATCGCATTCGGCGCACGGCTCAACGAATCGTCCGCAGTGCAAATACGGCGTGGGCTCGAGACCGGCAAAGCTTCGAACGACTCCGTGAACTGGCGGGCGAGGACTTTGCCCCCGATCGTCATCGCAGCGGAGTCGACGTCGCTTTCGCCCTCGAGCCTCGCCGACCTTCGACACCCCTCTCTCAGCCAATCGATTCGTGGCTGAAGTCTCGACTCGAGCGCGGGCGAAGAATCGCCGGCTTCAACGTGAGCGGTCTCATCTACAACGACCCGGCGGGCTCGGCGCGGCGGTATCGACTTCTCGCCGACTACCGGCGGGCCGTCACCTCGTTCCTCGTCCGGCTGCTCGAACAGAGCGACGTGAACGTGCTGCTCGTCCCGCACGTGGTCACGCCGCCCGGCCACTACGAGTCCGACGTGGACGCCTGCGACGACCTCTGCAAACTCCTCGCGCCGTATGGCCGCGAACGCTTGGCCGTGATGCCTCCTCTCGCGGATCCGCGCGAAGCGAAGTGGGTGATCTCCAAGCTCGACTGGTTCTGCGGCACGCGAATGCATGCGACCATCGCCGCGCTTTCCGCGGGCGTTCCGACGTCTGCAATCGCCTATAGCTCGAAGGCACTTGGCGTGTTCGAGACGTGCGGCCAAGGCGACCGTGTTGCGGATCCGCGTTGGCTCGACACGGAAGAGATCATCGAGAGCCTTTGGTGCTCGTGGTGCGAGCGCACGGCGACGAAAGAACGCCTCGCTGCCGCTGCTCCGGGAATCGTCAGGCAAGCCGAATCGCAGATGGACGACATTCTGGGTGTGTCGCGCCCTCTCGTCGAAAGTCAGGAGCCGAACACCAACGGGAACCTACGGCTTCGCTCGACCGAGCCGCGTTCGACGGCGGCCAGCTTCTGATCCGACATCAGAAGAAGGAGCGGGAGACGCAATCGTGAGATCGACGTTCCGTGACGTCGGCGAGGTCGCTGCAAGGCAGCTCTGCTGCGGATGCGGCGCGTGCGCTTACGCGTGCCCGGGCGAGATCGAGATGATCGACGTCCTCGACCAAGGTCGACGACCCCGGCTGAAAAACGCGCTCGGCGAAGCCTCACGTACGGCGGACGCGCTGAAGGTCTGTCCCGGCGTCGGACTCGAACATCCGCGGGAGAAGCGCGCGCCCGAAGTCATCCGCGAGCTGCTGCCCACGTGGGGGCCGGTGCTCGAGGTGTGGGAAGGTCACGCCGTCGATCCGGAGATCCGCTGGGCGTCGTCGAGCGGCGGAGCCGCAAGCGCGCTCGCGCTCTTCTGCATCGAACGCGCAGACATGCACGGCGTCCTCCACGTCGCCGCGCGCCCGGACGTTCCATACCTGAACCGCACGGTGCTCAGCACGTCGCGCGAGGAGATCCTCGCGGCGACGGGATCGCGCTACGCGCCCGCGAGCCCCTGCGACGAACTGCATCTCGTCGAAGAGGCACCACGACCGTGCGTCTTCATCGGTAAACCCTGCGACGTCGCAGCCACCGTCAAGGCGCGCGCGATTCGCCCGAAACTCGACGAGAAGCTCGGGCTGACCATCGCGTTCTTCTGCGCGGGCACCCCATCCACCCGAGGCACGCTCGAGATGATCCGGCGCATGGGCATCGACGATCCCGAGAGCGTCGTGAGCGTGCGCTATCGCGGGATGGGTTGGCCGGGCAAGGCCGCCGTTCGATTCCGGACGGAGGCGGGTGAGGAGACACGCGAGCTGACGTACGACCAGTCGTGGGGCGGCGTCCTCGAAAAGCATCGGCAGTGGCGGTGCTACGTGTGCGCCGATCACACGGGCGAGTTCGCCGACGTCTCGGTGGGCGATCCCTGGTACCGGAAGATTCGCGCGGGCGAACCGGGTCGTTCGCTCGTGCTCGTGCGCAGCGAGCGCGGACGCCGTGCGGTCGCCGCGGCGCGAGATGCGGGCTACTTGCGGCTCGATCGCGCCGATCCCGCGATCCTTCCGGCGTCGCAGCGCGAGCTCGCGCGAACGCGCGGCGCCGTCTGGGGTCGGACGCTGACGTGCCGGCTCTTCGGCGCGGCCGCGCCGCGCTTCGACCGGTTCCCGCTCTTTTGGACCTGGTGGACGCAGCTCTCTCTGAAGGAGAAGGCGCAGTCCTTCTACGGAACGGCGAAGCGTGTCTTCACGAAGAAGCTGCGACAGCGTCTGACCTGTGAGCCGTACGTTCCGCCTCGTGCGCGGGAGACGACGGCCGTCACGCCCTGACCATGCAAGACTCCGCGTTCGGTCACCACGAGTACGACAACACGACCACCCTGCATCCGCTCGGTCTGGCGGCCGTCCTCGTACTCGGGTTCACGATGCTCGTCGTGCCGCGCCGCTTCGCGCTCGTTCCCATGATCCTGATGGCGTGCTTCATCGCGCCCGCGCAGCGAATCGTCCTCTTCACGCTCGACTTCGATCTCCTTCGAGTGATGGTCGTGTGCGGCTTCATGCGCCTCGTCTTCCGCGGCGAAATGCAAGGACTCACCTGGAAGCCGATCGACACGATGATCGTGCTGTGGGCCGGCGCGACGACGGTCGCGTACACCGCGCTTCACGGCGCGTTCAGCGATCTCGTCTACATCCTCGGCGTGATGTTCGACTCGCTCGGGATGTACTTCCTCTTCCGCTTCCTTCTCCGCGAGTGGAGGGACTTCGACCGCGTGATTCTCGCCTTCACGCTCGTGAGCATCCCGGTCGCGATCGCGTTTCTCGTCGAGAAGACTACCGGTCGCAATGCGTTCTCCGTGTTCGGCGGCGTGCCGGAGATCACGGTCGTCCGCGAGGGACGACTTCGCTGCCAAGGCGCCTTCGCACACCCGATCCTTGCGGGGTGCTTTTGGGCGGGGCTCCTGCCCCTCGTCATCGCGCGCGGCTTCCAGGGAAAGGCGGCGACGGTGCTCGCTGCGATCGGGGTCGCCGCGTCGGCGATCGTGATCGTCACCTGCAGCTCGAGCACGCCGGTGACGGCATGCCTGTTCGCAGCCGTCGGTCTCGTGGCGTGGCTCGCGCGACGCTGGATGCGGCTCGTGCGGTGGGGATTGCTCGCCGGTCTCATCGGTCTCCACCTGGTGATGAAGCAACCCGTGTGGCATCTGCTCGCGCGCGTCGACGTGGTCGATGGCTCGACGGGCTATCATCGATTCCTCCTCATCGATCAAACGATCCGGAACTTCGGCGAGTGGTTCGTCGCGGGCACTCTCGACACCGAACACTGGGGCGACGGGTTGTTCGACGTCACGAACCAGTTCGTCCTCGAGGCCGTGCGTGGCGGACTCGTCGGCCTGGTCTTGTTCGTGATCGTGATCTCGCTCGGCTTCCAGGCCGTGGGTCGCGCGTGGCGCGCGCTCCCGGGGCCGCCATGGAAGGTCGCGATCGCGTGGGCACTCGGGGCCTCGCTTTTCGTCCACGTGACGAACTTCCTTGCAGTCTCCTACTTCGGCCAGATCATCTTCGTCTGGAATCTGGTTCTTGCGATGATCGCCACGCTCGCGCCCGTTTCGGCGCGCCGAAGCCCGCAGACGACGACTCAGGCGCGCCCGCGGCGCCTCCAGAGCGCGAGGATGGCGTGAGATGAGCGCGCGACGGCGGATTCTGCGTGGCGGGCTCGAGCTCGCGGGCGGACACGTGCTCACTCAGGCGTTCTCGTTCGTTCGCAACGTCATCGTCGCGCGGCTCATCGGCCCCCCCGACTTCGGCGTCGCCACTCTGTTCGCGACCACTTACCTGCTGATCGACATGATCAGCAACCTCGCGATCGATGCGTTCCTCGTGCAGGCGGAGGACGGCGACGAGCCACACTTCGTGGACACCGCGCACGCGATGCAGGCGATCCGTGGAGTCGTGAACGCGGCGTTGACCTTCGTTCTCGCCGCGCCCGTCACGAGCCTGCTCGCGGTCCCGGACGCGACGTGGGCGTTCCGTTGGCTCGCCGCCATCCCGCTCGTGAGGGGCTTCGCGCACCTAGACATGTTCCGGCTGCACCGCCGCATGATGTTCAGGCCGGCAATCGTCGTCGAGGTCGCGTCGAGCGTCGTCGTCACGCTCGCCGCTTGGCCGCTCGGGGCCTTGCTGCGCGACTACTCGGCCATGGTGTGGATCCTTCTCGCGCAAGCGGTGACTTACGTGGTCGCGTCGCATCTCGTCGCCGAACGACGCTACGGTTGGAGTTGGGTGCCGAGCTACGCGCGGCGAAGCCTCGCATTCGGCTGGCCGCTCCTCATCAATGGCTCGCTCATGTTCCTGATTTTCCAGGGCGACATCTTCATCATCGGATCCGCGGGTCGCCTGTTCGATTCGAGCGGCTACTCGCTTCAAGAGGTCGGCGTCTACGCGGCCGCGTTCTCGCTCACGCTCGCGCCGAGCGTGATGATCGCGCGCGTCTTCTCGTCGCTGCTCCTGCCCATCCTCTCGCGCGCGCAATCGACGCCGGCGACGTTCGAGCGCGCCTACGAGCTGTGCGCTTTGACGCTGTCGCTCGTGGGTGGGACGCTCGCCATTCCGTTCATCGTCGCCGGCGGATGGTTGATGACACGATTGTTCGGCGCGGACTATGCCGCGGCTGGTCTGTTCATCGGGCTGCTCGCGTCGACGCAGGCCCTGCGAGTGATTCGCGTCGCTCCGACTCTGGCGGCGATGGCGCGAGGCGACACGCAGAACTCGCTCGTGTCGAACCTCGCGCGCACGACCGCGTTCGCGGGCGTGCTGGCCGTCGCCGCCGAACGCGGGAGCCTCGTGTGGGTTGCCGCGTTCGGAGTCGCCGGTGAGGCGCTCGCGCTCGTCGTGTGCGTCGCGCGGCTGCGCCGGCAATACGGAATCCGGATCGCCTGGTGTCTCAAGCCCGCGCTCGTGGCCGCGGCAGGAATCGTCGCCGCGTCCGCGCTCGGAGCGGCCGGCGTCGCCGAGCGGCATTGGGTCGTTGCCATCCTCCTGTCCCTGCTGCTCATCGCACTGCTCGTCGCCGGCATGCTCGGCGTCTTCCCTTGGTTCCGGCGCGACTGCCGCGCGATCCTCCTCGGGGCGAGTTCCGAGGAGATCCTCCGAAAGGCTTCTCACGATGAGTTGACCGCCGCCGACTCGCGGCCCTCGATCGGCGACGCCGGCGAGCTGCGCCGCTCGCTCCTCGGAAACGCGATCTTCCGCGCGTACCGCTTCCGGCGTCTGAGGAACGTCTGCATGGACCTTTGCCTGAAGCTGGAGGGAGGTCCCTTTCGCTCGGCGACGGCGCGCGAGATCCTGGCCGCGTACCACGGCGTTCATGTCGGAGCGTACAGCTACGGCGAGTGCATGGTGCCGGGCGCGTTTCCGAGCGGCGTCCGGATCGGCCGGTACGTTTCGATCGCGGCGGGCGTGCGCGTCTTCGTGCGCAACCATCCCATCGATCGACTCTCGACGCATCCGTACTTCTTCAATCGCCAGCTCGGTCTCGTTTCCGAAGACACGATCGAGTCAGGAACTCTCGAGATCGGCCACGATGCGTGGATCGGCGAGCGCGCGATCCTCACGCCCGGCTGCAAGCACGTCGGCATCGGCGCGGTGATCGGCGCCGGCGCCGTTGTGACGAAGGACGTCCCTGAGTTCGCGATCGTCGCCGGCAACCCCGCGCGCCTGATCCGCTATCGGTTCCCCGAGGAGACGCGCGACGTCATCCGTGCGAGCCGCTGGTGGGAGCGCACGGTCGAGGACTGCGCGCGATACCTCTCGACGATGACTCAGGCGCTCGACGAATCGCCATGGCAGCACCCGCTCCTCGCACCGCCACCGGCAAGCGCCGCCACTCCGGTCGAGCATCCAACGCCCGGGAGCGCGCAAACGCGGTAGGAGTCGCCGCCGTCGATGCATTGGCACTAGATGTTCGCGCGAGGGTCCCGATTTCGCCTGCAACTTCGCGCGGCGACGGTCGACGATCTCTGCGGCTCCCATTGGTCCCGGAGGTCGTGACCCTTGACTGAACGCAAGACCACTGCGCTCGTCCCCGGGGAGCGCATTGAAAGGCGGATTCTCTCGATCCGCGGCCAGACAGTAATGCTCGACGTGGATCTCGCCGAGCTCTACGAGGTGGCAACCAAGAACCTGGTCAAGGCGGTGACACGAAACCTCAGCCGATTCCGGGCGACTTCATGTTTCAGCTCTCTGCGGAGGAGTTCCACCGTTTGAGGTTCCAAATTGGAACCTCAAAGACTGTCCGTGGCGGCCGCCGATACCGGCCTTACGCGTTCACGGAGCAGGGCGTGGCCATGCTGTCGTCCGTGCTGAAGAGTCCACGGGCCGTAGAAGTGAACATCGAGATCGTGCGCGCGTTCGTTCGACTCCGACGAATCCTCGCCTCGCACGTCGATCTCGCGAAGAGGCTCGACGAGCTGGAGCGGAACTACGACGAACGGTTCCGCGTCGTGTTCGACGCGATTCGCGAGATGATGGCGCCGCCGCCCGAGACGCGACGCCGTCGAATTGGTTTCACGCGCGAGCCGAAACGCAAGTAAGTCCACGCTCGACGAAGTCTGCGCGGGCGGAAGCGGCGCCTACGCAAGATGGGCGATGCGAGCGTCGGGAGCGGGACGGAAATGAGCGACGCGCGCGTTCAGGAAGACGTCCTGGTACCACAGCTCCGTCGCGAGGAGCGTCCACAGCGCGAGGCTCGCGTCGGCTCTCCCGGAATCGTGCGACTCGAGGAGAGCCTGCACTCGCCGAGAATCGCCCCACGTCCCGCACACTCCCCGCGGGTTGGTGAGGTAGTCGAAGAGCATGGGTCGCATGTCGCCGCGGAACCAGCTCGCGAGCGGCACGCGGAAGCCCCACTTCGGACGGCGGACGATCGACGGAGGAATCCGGTCTCGCGCCCACTGCCGGACGATCCACTTGAGCGTCCGGCCGCGCACCTTGAAACGGTCGGGCAGCGCGAGGCCGAACGGCACGAGCTGCTTGTCGAGAAACGGCACGCGCGCTTCGAGGCCCGCGGCCATCGTCATGCGATCGCCGCGTTCCAGAAGATTGCAAGGCAGCCACGTCAGACAGTCGACCGCTTGCATTCGCACGACCGCGGATGCGCCAATGCGCCGCGTACGATCGAGAGCCTCGCGCTGGCTTCGAGTCGTCTCCCGCCAGTTGTCGTCCGACCAGTCGAGGCCGGGAAGCAACGTGCGGAGCGTCATGCGGTCGAAATCGCTGAACCATTGGACGAGACGAGACAGCTCGTTGGTGGGCGCAAGCGCACGCGCGGCGACGAGAGCGCGGCGGCGGTCGAGTCCCAGCCGGGCCGCGAACGTCGCCACGCGCTCCGGCCCGAGGAATCGGATTCCGGCTCTCAGCGCGCCGGGCATTCGTGCGAACGCATACTTCGGGTACCCGCAAAATGCCTCGTCCGAGCCCTCGCCCGAGAGGACGACCTTGACGGTGCGACGAGCGACCTCGCTCATCCGCGCGATCGCCAAGTCGGCGGGCTCGCTGATGGGCGCGTCGCGGCAGGCCGTGAGGTCGGCAAATGAACTCTGGTAGTCCGACTCCGTGAGCGGGACTTCCGTGTGCCGCGTGCCGAGCGTCTGCGCGACGAGGCGAGCGTGCGGCAGCTCGTCGCCGGGGTCGTTGCGGAAGCCAACGGAGAACGTGCGAACTTCCTCTTCCGGCGCGCGGAGGGCGCGCATGACGGCAACGACGAGGCTCGAGTCGAGTCCGCCCGAGAGAAACGCACCGACCGGCACGTCCGCGATCAGGCGTTTTCGCACGGCGCCTTCGAAGATCCGCCCGCCTTCGCGCACGAGGGCGTCATCGTCGAGGCCATGCATCGTCTCGCGAGCCAGCGCGACTTGCTCACTGAGGTCGAAGTACCGGCCGGCCCGCACACCGTCGGCGTCGAACTCGATGAAACATCCCGGCTCGAGCTGACGGACGCCGCGATACAGAGAACGCACTCCGTAGACCGCGCGGAAGCGAAGCGCCTGCCGCAGCGCATCGGCGTCGAGCTCGCGATCGACCGCCGGGTGTTGGAGCACCGCCTTGATCTCGCTGCCGAACACGAGCGTGCCTCGGGACGGAGTCGCGAAGAAGAGCGGCTTCTTGCCGAACGGATCCCGCGCCAAGAGGAGCCGCTCGCGAACGCGGTCCCACGCCGCGAACGCGAACATTCCGTCGAACCGCGACAACGCGTCCGTCCATTCGCCGTCGACGCATCGCAGCAGGACCTCCGTATCCCCGTTGGTCTCGAATCCGATTCCGGCCGAAACCAACTTCGATCGGAGTTCGCGGTAGTTGTAGATCTCACCGTTGAACACGAGCGCGATGGCGCTCGCGGCGACCCGCATGGGTTGCGCGCTCCCCTCGAGATCGATGATGCTCAGTCGCGTGTGCGCGAGGCCGCAAGGGCCGTCGACGAGAACGCCGCTCGCGTCCGGCCCGCGGTGACCGAGCGATCGCGTCATCGACTCGAGGATTTCGGGAGACGGCCTCCGGGATGCGAAGTCGACGTAGCCGGCAATGCCGCACATCAGACGGCCACCGTTCCGGAAGGCGGGACGAGCAGGAGATCGGCGACCCGGTCGGCGAGCGCGTCCCAACTGTCCTGAGCCACGGCGCGACGGCGCGACGCCACGAGATCGCAGTCGCACTCGACGAGCGCGCGGTCGATGCCACGCAGGAACTCCTCGTGAGTGTTCGCCGCGTAGACGAGGTGTTCGTAGGGCTCGAGCTCACGAAATCGCGTCGTCACGATGGGGAATCCGAGCGCGAGATACTCCTTGAGCTTGATCGGATTGCATCCTTCGATCCATTCGTTCCGCTGCCACGGCATGATCGCGACGTCGAACTGCGCCGCGTACGCCGGAAGCTCCCCGTACGGCACGGGCCCCAGATACACGACGTTGGGCTCCGCGAGAAGCCGTCGGAGATCCATCGCCTCGAATCCGATGAGCAGAAGCGTCGCGGGGCTCACGTGACGCGCGACCTTCACGAGGAGGTCGAGATCGATCGTGTAGTCGTCGAGCGAGCCGTAGTACCCGATGATCGGTCGGTGCAGCGCGAGAATCGCGTCGGGCGCGAGGCGCCGGTCCCGCGCGGAGCGCGCGCGCGCGAAATGGTCGAAGTCGACGCCGTGGCCGATGTACTCGGCGCTCTTGACGCGCGGACGCTCGTGTTCGTAGAGGAGCCGGTTGACGTAGATCACGTGATCCGCGCGGTCGAGGAGACGATGCTCGAGCGACTGGATCAGCTTGGAGTTCACCTCCGGAAACGTCGAGAACGCGTCACAGCGATTGAACACGATGCTTTGCCAACGACCGCGTTCCACCGCCGCCACGGTCGTCGGGACCGTGACCCACGCGGACGGTCGGCGGATCCCGAGCCAGCGGCACAAGAGCCGGACCTGGGCAGAGAGAAGGACTCCATTCGCCTCGACGGCGCGCTTCGAGTATCGAGGAATGAAAAGCGGGCTCACGACCCGCATCCCCGAAGGATCGCGCCGCACACCCTTGAGTGTGCTCTTGATCTTTCGAAAGTAGCGGCGGAACGCCAGCTCGGTTTTGCCGAGGACGGGTGTTCGCATGCCGATCGAGTTCACCCAAACGACCGGAACACGCTTCGCGAGCCGGCTGATGATCTGACATTCGCTGTGTCCGCGGTTGTGGTACCACCAGTCGACTCCCGCGTAGCAGACGACGCCGTCGCACGTGGCAACCTTGCCTTTCGTCGCCTGCCGATCGCCCGCGAAAATCGCTGGCGCCTCGTCGGTCGCGTTCATCAGCGGTTGCATGGCGCAATCACCGTGCAACTCCCGTTCCCGGGGGTCTCGAAGCGGCAACGCACCGTCCACTATCGGCGAACACGTCGCCGAGGCGTCTCACCATGAGCCCTTCCCGTTTCGCGGTTCGTAGCAGGAGCTCGGTCGTTTGCAGCACGAACGCGGCGCGTTTCGGAGAGCGGTCGAAATCGTGGAGGAGGACGACGCCGCCGCCGTCGCGCTTCAGTTGATCGATAGCTTGCTGCGGGCTCGGCTCGACGCTATGCGTATCTCCGGAGTCGATCGTCCACCAGCCGATGGCCGCGCCGCGGCGGCGCACCACGAGCCACGTCGCGAACGAGAGCTTTCCATAGGCCGGACGGAAGAGCGCATCGTCGAAGATCCAACGTGACAGAGTGCGGTATCCCGCGTCGATGTCCGCAACCGCCTTCCATGGCCACGTCGTCCACGCGTTGAGATGCTGCTGCGAATGGCAACCGACCTCGTGTCCGCCCTCGACGATTCGGTCTACGAGCTCGGGGTTCTTCGCGACGCGAACCCCGAGCAAGAAGAACGTCGCGCGCGCACTCTCACCCGCCAGCACGTCGAGAAGCCGTGGAGTGAGCTCCGCACCGGGTCCATCGTCGTAGGACAGAACCAGCGATCGGCTTCTCGCGCAACGCTGGCGAAGCGCGCGTTCGTCTCGGACGCGCAGGACTTGTGGGGCAAAATAGGCGCAAGCGCCGACGACCCCCGCCGATATCCCCGTGATGGCTGAGATCGTGATCACTCGAGCTCTCCTTGCACGTACACGATGTTCATCCCCTTCTCGCAGCGGCACGACCCGCACTCGCGTCCACGCTCGATTCGGGTGATGCGGAGGCGTGGATCGGTCGTCGATCGCCGCTGGCGGCCGGCTGGAGGATCGCCGCGGAATCCCGTCGCCACTCGGCGCGACGCCGCCAAATGGCCCGCCACGTATCGTGCGATGCGGCACGCTCCGGGCGGACGCGCTGGAGAACGCCAAAAGCGATCGCGCGAGACCAGGCCCAAAGGTCGAGCGTGAACACGCCGAATCGGGCTGCAATCGGACTCCAGTGCTTTCGAAACAGCCGCGCCTTCGCACTGAAAAGTCGGACCATCTTGTCCTCGAGCACGCGTTCCGACGCTCCGCCATAGTGGATGATCTGAGCTTCGGGGTAGATGACGCAACGCACGCGAGCTCGTCGCGCGCGGAGGCACAGGTCCGCCTCTTCGCCGTACATGAAGAAAGCGTCGTCGAACCCACCAAGCCGGTCCCACAGATCTCGTCGCATCAGCAGGAAACAGCCGGTGACGATGTCAACCTCACGCGGATAGTCGCGCGCCCACCATCCGAGGGACTCCGGGTCGAACGCCCTCGTGCCGCGGAAGACGCTCGTGAGTCCGCTCGCAAGACAAAACGCACTCCACGGAGTCGGCCGTCCCCAGCAGGAGGCAGGGTTCAGCGAGCCATCGGGGAAGAGCGTGCGGCCACCGAAGATCCCGGCGTCCGGGCGATGCTCGGCAAACGCATGGAGTTTCTCGATCGCGCGGTCGAGGACGATCGTGTCGGGGTTCAGCAGGAGCAGATACTTGCCCGTCGCGTGCTCGACCGCAAGGTTGTTGCCGCGCGCGAATCCGAGGTTGTCGCCAACCGCGATCAGATCCGCTTGTGGGAATCTCGCCGCGATCTCGATCGGAGATCCGTCGATCGACGCGTTGTCGACCACGATCACCTGATAGGAGATCCTCGAGGTGTGCTCGAAGACCGAATTCAAGCACGCAAGCGTGAGATCGCGTGTATTGAAGCTGATGACGATGATCGAGACGTCTATCGACGGCATGGCTCGCAGAGCGAGGTCGTCGCCTCGCCTTCCATTCGACTCTCGGATCGTTCCGATCGCACGTGATTCGCCTCTTGTCCAGGCCTCAACGCCAACGTTTGACTGCTAGCTTCACCCACCGAATGATCTCGGGGCTGCCACTCGCGAAACCATCGAGAACGCGACCGACGTCCGCAGGGTCGTGCCCTCGGCGAATCGTGTTGCGGGGTTGAAGCCATGCGCCGCTCGTGGCCGGGCCCGGATCCGTGGTGAAGACGTGCTCGTAGCCGGATTCGCGCAACCGGTGAAGGACGCGACGGTCGTAGGCGCCGAACGGGCAAGCCGCGTCGCGAATCGCGACGCCGACGACTTGTTCGATTTCCGTGCGGGCGTCGACCAGTTCCTCGCGCAACGCGGCTTCGCTGAGTCCTCGCCACGGTCGGTGGAACATGCCGTGAGAGCCGATTCTCATGCCGGATTCCGCGAGGACACGGACGTCGTCGCGACTGAGATAGCCCGACTCGTCGAGCTTGCCCGCGAGGATGAAGAATTCGGCCGTCAGATCGCGAGCCACGAGCGCCGGAAGCGCGACTTCGATGTCGGACGCATTGCCGTCATCGAAGGTGATCTGCACATCATCGCGATCCCGAACGCCGTCGAGGATCGTGGCGAACGCCGTCGGTGTCAGCCACAGATCATCCGCATCCGGCTCGAGCGGGCGCGACGGTTCGCCGACGCCGTGAAAGATGATGTTGACGATCCGTCGCTCCGGGACTCCGTGACCGTTCGCCGAGACGTCTGTCATGGGATTCCCATAGCTTCCCTGGGATAGGCCAAGCACGCCGACTCCGCGGAGCAAACGCCTTGCCCGAGTCGATCCTTGGGCCGAAGTCGAGGTCTTTGGAACTGTGATTGCTGGCAAGTCGCAATCCATGGAGCCGAAGAAGATTCTCGCCATCGCCTCCGGGGGCGGACATTGGGTGCAATTGATGCGCTTGCGTCCCGCGTTCGCTGGGCATCGCGCATCGTTCGTGACGGTGAACCCGACCTATCGCGGCGACGTCGGCTCATCGCCTTTCTACGTGGTGAGCGACGCCACCCGATGGAACAAGATCGGCCTCGCAAGACTGGCGCTCCAGCTCGCGTGGATCCTGTTGCGCGAGCGCCCGCACGTCGTGGTCTCGACGGGCGCGGCGCCGGGGTTCATCGGGATCCTGCTCGCCAAGTCGATCGGTGCGAGGACGGTATGGATCGACAGCATCGCGAACGTCGAGCGCCTCTCCCTATCGGGCGAGCGAGTCGGACGCTTCGTCGATCTGTGGTTGACGCAATGGCCTCATCTCGCCCGGCCGATGGGCCCGGCCTTCGAAGGATCGGTGCTGTGATCTTCGTGACGGTTGGCGCTCAAATGCCCTTTGATCGCCTCGTGCGCGGCGTCGACGAGTGGGCGTTGCGACAGGGTCGCAGCGATGCGTTCGCCCAGATTGGGCCGACCGACTGGCATCCTCGACACATCGCATGGACGAAATTCCTCGATCAATCGGAGTTCCGCGAGAAGGTTCGGTCGGCGACCGCCATCGTCGCTCACGCTGGAATGGGATCGATCATCACGGCGCGCGAAATGGGAAAGCCGATCCTCGTGATGCCGCGGCGCGGAGACCTGCAAGAAACGCGCAACGATCACCAAGTCGCCACGGCGCGAATCTTCCGCGAGTTCGGATGGGTTGCCGTGGCGCTCGACGAGCGCGAGCTCGATGCGCGTCTCGACGAACTATCGACGCTCACCGCTTCCGGCGCCCTCGCACCTCAGGCGTCCGATCGATTGATTTCAGCGCTGCGCGGTTTCATCGACGGCGCTCGAGCGACGACTCACACGCCGAATGACCCGCTTCGAAAAAAATTCTCTCGACCAAAGTCGGACGGCAATTCTTACATCTCGCGTGCACGGAACATCCGCTGAGATGAGCGGCAACTTTTACATGCGTCGTTTCTCGTCGGGCATCCGTTCACTCTGAGCCGACGCAACGCGCGACACCATCAAGTCGTCCGCGCCGCCGAGCCGATGACAGTCCCAGTCCACCTCGTGCCTCGTCTCTGAAATCACCGACGCGACGGGCGATCGGCCGCGATCCGTCAATTTTCTCGGCAGCGACGATTTCAAAGAAAAGGCAGCGTCGAGCACCAAGGAATCGTTTGTTCTCGATGAACGGATTCTGTAGAGTGCGGCGCATCGTTGTGCGACGTTCAATTTGTTCTCAACCCGCAAAACCGAAGACCACCTGAGAGTAAGGAGTTCAAGACTACAGGCGGGCTTTTCAGCCACGGCCACACGCCTCGCGAAGTGTCTTGCAAAGAAGTCTGATGACGTTACTCGACTTCATCTTCATCGTGCGACTCGTCGTTCGGTACTGGCAATGTGCCTCCATTCGTGGGAGCGCATCTTGGGTTGTTCGTCCAGATTCGAGTCGTGATTCCTTCCGTGATGCATCGGTTCCCATCGATCTCTTTCGAGTTGCTGCGACTCGTGCAGCAAGTTCGTCGTGCCGCTCTCAGCTCCCCGCGAGTGCGTCCTTGGGCTGGACGCTTCCAGCGCGGCCGGAGCCTTAGTTCTTAGGTCCAGACTAAGTGATTCCAGAAGGAGCACCCTGCATGTCTAGTGTTCAAACTGCTCGCGTGTTGCCGTCATCGACCGTCCATCACGGGTCCGACCGCTTGCGATCGAAAAGCGCACTTGCGGTCGGTGCACTGCTCGCTCTCGTCATCGTCGCGGCGGGCGTCCCGTCCTCCGCGTCGGCGCAGTGCGTCGGCGGCGGGACTGCAGGTGGAACCGGTCTCGTTCCGCAGATCTCGATCGACCCGCTCGTTCCGGGACAGTCGGCCGCATTGACGGTGAGCGACCTCTCGCCGACGGCGACGCGAGTGTTCATCGGGTGGCAGCTTCGTGCCGGTTGCACCGACGTCTCGTCGCAGTTTGGCCCAGGCGCGCTCCTCGTTCCGGACCTCACGCCGGACGCTACGAACACCCCACCGTTCCGACCCATGATCGGGATCGGAATCTCTCACCCGTCGACGACGTTCGTCGCTCGAGTCCCTCAGAGATGGGCAGGCTTGACGATCTTCGTCCAGGCGTTCGTCGAGGACCAGAACGCGCTATCCGGGGGCTTCGCGCTGAGCAATGGAGTGGCCGTCACGGTTTCGAGAACGAGCCTTCGCTCGTCGCTCAGCCAGTTCGGGATCACGTGGACGTTCGACCACGACTATCCGGTGGGACTCTTCGCAAACGGCGACTGGTGGGTCGTCGGCCCGACGACGATCATCCGGATCGATCCGGAGTCGCTCTCTTCGGGAGCGAGAACGATGAACGGGTCCATGTTGAATCCGAATCCGACGACAACGGTCCACGGTTATGACAGCCGCATGTACGGTCAGTACGACAACGGTGAGTACCAACCGAACCTGAACCTCGCGCTCGACGTTTCTCAGGCGAACCCGCTCGTCCTCCGTTCGGGCTCGTCACTCGTTTCGACGATCAGTGAGCCGGAGGCTGGCGCCGAGCCGCAGATCCGAACTGCGGCGATCCTCACCGTGCTCGACTCCGCTCCAGCGCCGGGAAGCTTCCGCCCGCCCTACTGCGGAAGCGACAAGACTGTGCAATTCAACCGATCGCAGCTCCAGACGGCGCTGCTCGCGAGTCTAGCGCCGATCGCCGAGACGCCGAGTCTCGCCGTCGTCGAGCGCTACTTCGAAAGGCCGTGGATCGACCACATCCCGGGCTGGTTGGGTCGCTATCACCATCCGGCAGACGACATGCCGGACTATGGGCGTGACCTCACCGATCAGATCTCGACCGGCGCCCTCATGCTGCAACTGAACTTCTCGCCGGCGCAAAAGCAGCGACTCCTCGTCCGCTACGTGCAGCTCGGCATCGACCTCTATGGAATCGTGCGCGCCGGCGGCATTCACAATTGGACGCCCAACGGCGGACACGGCAGCGGCCGAAAGTGGCCGATTCTGTTTGCCGGCCTCATGCTCGCGGATCCGTCCATGAGCGCGATCGGCTTCGATTCGAGCGTCGAGTTCGGGGAGGACGGGCAGACCTTCTACGTCCAGGAAACCAGCGCGGGCGTGTTTGACTTTGGGTACGGCGGCTATGACGCCCGCGACGTCGGCACGCCCGAGTGGGGGATTCGCCACTCGACCGATCCCACGTCCGATGCGAAGGCGTGGTACGGGAACGCCTACCGCACGTGCTGCACGGCGAACGCATGGTGGGGAGTCGTGCTCTCGGCTCGCATCATGGGAGTCGAGGCGCTGTGGAATCACGACGCGCTCTTCGACTACCTGGACCGCTACCGGCAGGTGTGCCGAGACATCGGCGCTCCAAATTGGCAGGTGACGTGGAGCGACTTCCCGGCTGCGATGTGGGATGCCTATCGCTCGCAGTTCTGAATGAACCGGCTGGGGTGGGGCTGTTCCCCTACCCCAGCCGCTCACACTTCCTCGTCGAACGAATCTCCGGTGAAGCGCGTCCAGGTCTCGCCGTGAAGGCCGCCCAGAAGCGCGCTCCCGGAGTGAATCGTGTTGAGCACGTCCGTGTGGCGTGAGTGCGCGAGCACCCAAGCGCCGGCGTTGTAGAAGAAGCAGTATCTCCGAGAGAGAAACGTCACCAGCTCAGGGTCGGAGCGGCAGCGCAGCGCAATCGCGCCCTCCTTCGCCGCGTCGACGATCAGCCGCGAGACGACGCGGTCCGCGTGACGCGGATCGGCGCCGAGCCCCAAGACTTCGCTGATGCCGCCCGGCTTCAGGTAGAAGACGTACCATCCGATCGGAACACCGTGCGCATCTCGAACGAGCGATCGCCGAGCGATCCCCGCCCCGTTCTTTCGACCGACTTCTTCGAGCAGCCATTCGAGCGACGCCTCGTCGTCGTCCGGAGAGAGTTCGTGCCGGCACCATGCAGACAACGCTTTTCGCAGATCGCTCGCCCGAAGCTCGTCGACGACGCATTCGTCCGCAGCGCGACGAAGCGGGCGGACTGCCATCCGCGCAGCGAACGGGTCGGCGAACGGACAAACCATGCGTCCGAGCGCGTGGAGCGGCGAACGGTCGCCGCGTTTCGCAAGCTCTTCGACGGCCAGTCGAAATGGTCGAATCGGCCGGATCCAGGTGAAGCTGTGCATGCGCGCCGTGACGCCGCCGCACGCCTGCCAGATCGACTGCGATAGATCGTTGGCGGTGTCCGTCAACGACACGTCCTGAGTGCCTGCGAAGAAAGCCCTCACGAGGTTCACCGCAGCGAGAGGATCGCGCCGTCCGGACGCGTCGGCGCGAACCATGAAATTGCCCGCGACCGCGGCGGTCATCGCCGCTCCGCGGAACCGCACGGGACGGGGAATGACTCCGAGGAACCCGTCGATGCGGCCGTCGCGCCCCTCGTGAACCAGGCACGGGTAGGCATCGTCGCGCCACGGATTCGCGAAGTAAGCTCGTCGCGTGTACGCCGCGACCGCCGCCGCGGAAGCAGACCCTCCGGGGCGAAACGATCGGACGAAGAGGTCGGCCACCTCCGGCACGTCCGACTCGTAAAATGCGCGCACCGCTGGCATTTCTTGCCATCGTGCGACTCCATCCGCCCGAGTCGGATCGGCGGCCGACAGACTTTCCGGCATCGACAAACCTTCCTGTCTATCCCGCGACGTGAAACGCACGCGCCGTGCCGCGCCCCTGCAACCCGCCGCGACCGGGACCGAGGTTTGCAAGAAGTGCCACGAGGCGGAGGGCTGGAGGATCCGTGAGCAGCGCTGAACTGACTGGCAAGGTCGCCGTCATCACCGGAGCCGGACGCGGCATCGGACGGGAGATCGCCCTGCTGTTCGCCCAACAGGGGGCCGCCGTGGTCTTGTCGTCGCGGTCCGTAGAGCCCCTGGAGGAAACGGCGAACAGGGTTCGTTCGACCGGTAGCGGAGCCGTGCTCTCGATCGTGGCGGACGTGACCGACCAAAGCGCCGTCGATCGAATGGTCACGGCCGCGCTGGACGAGTTCGGCAGGATCGACATCCTGGTCAACAACGCGGGTGTGAGTTACGTGGCCAACTTGATCATGTCCGACGAGAACGAGTGGCGGCGCGTGATCGAGACCAACGTCTTCGGCGTCTACCGGTGCACGAAGGCCGCGATCCGCCCGATGATCAAGGCGCGGTCGGGACGCGTGATCAACGTATCCTCCGTCTCCGGGAAGGTCGGAGCGGCATTCAACAGCGCCTATGCGGCTTCGAAGGCCGCGGTCATCGGATTCACGAAGTCCGTCGCGTTGGAGACCGCAAAGCTCGGCATCACGGTCAACGCCATCTGCCCCTGGCACGTGGAGACGGACCTCGTCCACGAAACGATGGAGGCGCGCGGGAAAATGTTCGGTCGATCCGACCGAGAACACATCGATCAGGTTCTCGGAGACGATTCGCAACGTCGTCTCATTACGGCTTTCGAAGTTGCTTCCCTGGCGCTCTTCCTCGCCTCGCCGGCGTCGAGCGGCATTACCGGGGAAGCATGGAACGTCTGCGGTGGCAATACTACGGTCTAGTCCATCGAGCCCGGCGTTGCCCGCGCTCGTCCCAGGCGAAGGGCCGGCCGAAGCCGAAGTTCGATGCGTCGTCTCCTCGGATGGCTATCGGCTGCACTATCGGGTATGGCCGGCAGCCGCGCGGCGGGCGACGGTCGCGCTCGTGAACGGCGTCATGAGCCATTCCCTTTGGTTCGAGCCGCTGGCCGGGCGCCTTGCACGCGCGGGGCTGCACGTCGTCGGAGCCGACCGCCGCGGCTCCGGGCTGAACGACGAGGCACGCGGAGACGCGCCGTCATCGCGAATCCTCGTCGATGATCTGGATCGGATTCTCCGCCGCGAGACCGAAGCGACGACGGCCCCGCTCGTCGTCGTGGGTTGGTGTTGGGGCGCTGCGCTTGCCGTTGTCGCCGCACTCGAGTTCGGTCCGCGCATCGCGGGCCTCGCACTGTTGGCACCCGGTCTTTTCCCATCGGAGGCGATCCTCGGTGCGATGCGATCGCAGGATTCCGCCATGCGCTCGAGTCCCGCCGACGCGCCTTGCCTGGTGAGTCCGATTCGCGAGGAGCAGTTCACGACGGGACCTGCGCTGAAATCGTTCATCCTGCCCGACGCGCGGCGACTTCGCGCATTCACGCCGCGCTTTTTCCGCGCGATGCGGCGCCTGGGAATCGATGCGGTCTTGGGCCTCGCGCGCTTGCAGCAGCCGACGCTCGTGCTCCTGGCCTCGCGCGACGAGGTCGTCGCCAACGCGCGGACCGCGCGCGCGTTTCGAAGCCTCTCCGAGCTTCCCGTCACGATCGCTGCGTGCGATTGCGCCCACGCCATGCAGCTCGACGAGCCGGAAGCCGTTTCCATTCGCGTCCTCTCGTGGATCGACGACTTGCTCCGGCCCCACTCGGGTCGTCCCCTCTCTTCGATGGAGGAACGATCGTGACGACCACTCGCGCGCCGCACGACGCCTCGAGGAATGGCCTCGATCGCCCGGACATCCTTCAAGAGGAGTGCCTGTTGAAACGGATCGTCGAGCCGAATCGAGACTGCGAATACGGGTGTCGGCACCAGTTCCGCGTGGTTCGCTCGGTCCGCGATTACCAGCGCGCCGTTCCGATCGTCCGCTACGAGAACATCCGCGCGGACGTCGATCGCATGGCGCGCGGCGAAGCGAGCGTGCTCGTCGCCGAGCCGGTGCGCCATTTCTTTCTCACGAGTGGATCGACCGGCGAGCCGAAGCGCGTCCCCGTCACCGCTTCGTTGATTCGGGACAAGTGGCGTGCATTCGGTACTTACTGGAGCCGCGTCTTCGAGCGGCACCCGAGCGTGAATCGCTCGACGATGGTGATGAGCCTCGTGGAATCGGGCGCACCGACGCTCACGTGGGGCGGCATCCCGTGCAGCTCCGAGAGCGCTTTCTGGTCCGCGTGGAGCTCGGGATTGTCGCTTCGCCGCACGCCGCTCGTGCCGCGCGAGATCGGCTCGATCGTCGACGTCGACGCTCGCGCGTATGCGACCGCTCGGATCCTCCTCGAAGAGGACCTCCCACTCCTCATGGCGCTCCATCCGAGCACGCTGCTCGTTTTCCTGCAGAAACTCTCGGACTTCGCCGACTCACTCATCGAAGACGTGGCGCGCGGGGGCCTCGGCGCCACCGTGAACGTCGACGACTCCGTTCGCGATCTCGTCGCGGCAAGATGTCCTGCCAATCCAACGCGCGCCCGTGAGCTCGAAGCGCTGCTGCACGACGACGGCCCGCGCCTGATCGCGAGCGAGATCTGGCTGTCGCTTGCCCTGGTCGTGTGCTGGCGGAGCCCGATGCTGCGTCCGTATCTCCGGCTGCTCGAGCCGTACATCGGAGGGGCGGCGCAGCGCGACTACGTTTGCATGGCATCCGAAGGGGTCATTGCGATCCCGTTCGACGACGTCGATGAAGGGCCCGGCGGAGTGCTCGCGACGGAAACTCACTTCTTCGAGTTCGTCGCCGAGGAAGAAGTCGATTGCAGCGAACCGGAGGTCCGTCTCGCTCACGAGCTCGAAGTGGGCCGTCGATACGTCGTGATCCTGAGCACGTCCGCAGGGCTGTATCGTTACCACATCGGCGACGTCGTGCGGGTTCACGGATTCCGTGGTGCGACTCCGATCGTCGAGTTTCTCCACCGTGCAGGCGCCACGTGCTCGATGACCGGCGAGAAGCTCACGGAAGACCAAGTGACCGAAGCCGTTTCTGCGAGCGCAAGCGCGATCGGAATCGACCTCGAATCGTTCACTCTCTTCCCCGCTGCCGAACCGTTTCCCCACTACGTGCTTCTCGTCGAGGTCGCGTCTCCAGCGCAGCCGCAACGTCTGGCGAGTTTCCCTGGGACGCTCGACCGCGAGATCGAGCGTCAGAACATCGAGTACGCAACGAAGCGCGCGTCCTTGCGCCTTGGACCGCCGGAAGTCTGGATCGTGGAACCGGGTGGTTATGCGGCATGGCAGCGCCGGCGCGTGATGAACGGCGCAAGCCCCGACCAGCTCAAACCCATTCACTTGACCCGAAACGCGAGCGTTCTCCACGAGTTCGAGATCGCGGAAAGGATTCATGCAGATTCGAGACGTTGAACTACACGTCATCCAGATCCCGTTGCGGGCGCCGTTCCAGCATGCGTCGCACGAACGGCGTCAGACCGACGCCGTGATCGTCGCGATCACGTCCGACTCCGGCGAGCGTGGCTTCGGCGAGATCTTGCCGCGTCCGTACCTGACGGGAGAGACGATCCAGAGCGTGCTCCATGACCACGGCCCGACGATGGCCCGCAGGTGGCTCGGACGGAGACTCGAGGACTCGAAAGACGTCGTCGCTGCAATCGAAGGCGACCTTCGCGACGCCGGCCGCGCGCTTGCGACGTTCACGGGGTTCGAGATGGCGGCGCTCGACGTCGCCGGACGGGCGATCGGATTCGATGCCGGCGACGTGCTCGGTCCGACATGCTCGGGTTCTCTTGAGCCGGGCGTCGTGATCGGGTTCGAAGTTCCGACGGACGAACTGGTGTGGCACTGCACGCTCGTGCGGCTCGCGGGCCGCCGGCACGTAAAGGTGAAGATCGGCTGCGACGACGACGTGCGCCGCCTCGAGATCATTTCCAAGACGCTCGGCAAGACGGCTCGCCTCCGCGTCGATGCAAACGGCACGTGGTCCGCCCGCGTCGCGATCGAGCGGCTGCAAGCCATGCAGCACATCGACATCGAGTTCGTGGAACAGCCGGTGCCCGCGACCGATCTCGCCGGCATGAGACTCGTTCGGGAGCGCACGGGGCTCGCGGTGACGGCCGACGAGTCGGTGTGCACGCTCGATGATGCGCATCGGCTGATCGCAGAGCGCGCAGCCGATGCGTTCAACATCCGCCTCGCCAAGTGCGGCGGGTTCGTCGCGTCGCTCGCACTCGTCCGAGTCGCTCGCGATGCCGGAATCGATTGTCATCTCGGAACGCTCGTCGGCGAGACGGGGATCCTCTCCCGTGCTTCCGAAATCTTCGGCAGCCGAGTCGAGGGCTTCGACTTCCTCGACGGCAAGGGCCAGAGCCGTTTTCTGCTCACCGAAGACGTCGTCGAGACCCCCTCGACCTCGCGCACTGCCGACGGACCCGCGTCGGTAACGATGACGGGACTCGGCGTCCGCGTTCGAGAAGACATGCTTGCGCGCTTCGCCGTTTCGCCCCCTCTCGTTTTCCAGCACTTCGGAGGAGTCGCCGCATGAACATCGAAGACACCATCATGCGATTCATCCATGAAAAGCTCGTCTCCGGCCCACGGCCGGACGTCACGGCGACCACAGACCTCGTGGGCTCGGGGATGCTCGACTCCACGGCGATGATGGAGCTCGTCGTGTGGATCGAGGAGCATTTCTCATTTCAAGTCGCTGTCGACGACCTCGTGCCCGAGAACTTCGGCTCGGTTCGAAATCTCAGGGCGTACGTCGAGAAGAACCTGAACGGTCGAATGGCACAGCCATGAGCCAGATCATTCCCGACTTTCTGGAGGAATCCGCGGAGCGTTTCCCGGAGAAAATTGCCCTTGCGTTTCCGGACGAGCGCATCTCCTTTGCGACGCTCGCGGAGAAGAGTGGAAAAGTCGCCGCTCGACTTCGTCGCCTCGGCATCGGCACGGGGGATCGCGTGGCGATCTTGCACGAAAACGCTCCAGCGGCAGTCGTCTACTTCTGGGGAATCCTGAAGCGCGGCGCCGTCTCGGTGGACGTCCCGACCGTCGCGAGCCAGGCAGCCATCCAGTCGCTCCTCGCCGAATGCCGACCGCGCGCGATCGTCATCTCGCAACGCTTGCTTCAACAGATCGTGGACTCGGGCGCGGGCGCCGCATTGCCACGCGTCGTCTTCACCGACAAAGCTCCGCTGGATTCTCCGGCGTCGACTTTTTCATCGATGTCGATCCATGCGCTCGACGAAATCGACGCGACGGAGTCCGAGGACCCTGCGTCTCCCCAGGCAACCGAATCGGACGTGGCGATGATCGTCTACACCTCGGGCACGACCGGCACTCCGAAGGGCGTACAGCTCTCACACGAGAATCTCAGCTCGAACCTACATGCCGCCAACGAGAGAATGCCGCTCGGGAGCGACGACAGCATCCTCGTGGTCGTGCCGCTCCACTTCATTCACGGACGAATGCAGCTGCTCATGCACACCTGGATCGGCGGAACGATGGCGTTTTCCACCGACTTTCGTTTCCCACGCCAAGTCGTGCGCGACATCGTGGAGCACCACGTCAGCGGCTTCTCCGGCGTGCCGTATCACTTCGTCGCTTTGATGGAACGGGGCGGGCTGCGCGACACGCCGCTTCCCGATCTGCGCTATGTGCTCGTGACCGGAGGCGGAGTCGCGCCGGCCGTCTTGAGAGACCTCGAGGCGAGCCTGCCCGGAGTGGCGATTCACGTAGCCTACGGTCTCACTGAGGCGTCGCCGCGCGTGACTCACCTCGGGCCGTCCGAGGTCGCGCTGCGACGCGGATCCGTGGGACGGCCGATTCCGGGCGTTCACGTCGAGATCCTCTCCGAGAACAACACGTTGCTCCGCGCTCGCGAAATCGGCGAGGTGACCGTGACGGGGCGGAACGTCATGCGCGGGTACGTCGCGAACGAATCGGACACGTCGCCTCGAATCGACGAAGTGGGACGACTTCACACCGGCGACATGGGATGGCTCGACGAGGACGGATACCTCTACCTCGTCGGCCGAAAGTCCGAGTTGATCAAGAGCGCTGGCGAACGCGTCTTCCCCCGTGAGATCGAGAACGTGATCGCGACGCACCGGGCGGTCTCGGAATCCGCGGTGGTCGGCGTGCCCGATCGACTGCTCGGCGAGCGCATCCTTGCGTTCGTCGTCCGCGCGCGGAACCAGTCGGTGAGCGACGACGAAATCCTCGCACACTGCTTGAAAGTTCTTCCGTTCGTTCGCGCACCACGCGAGGTCCGGTTCGTCGATCAGCTGCCCAAGACGGCATCTGGAAAAGTGGATCGCCGGCAGCTAGCGAAGCACGCTGGCGGCGGTCCGGACGTACAAGCCATGGCTCAGCCGTGAGCCGCGACCTTCGCGGGTTCCTTGCCGACGTTCGTCGCGAGCGCCCGTCCGATCTGGTGGACATCGAGCACGAAGTGAGTCCGCGGTTCGAGACGGCGGCGACCGTCGTCAAACTCGAAGCCGCGCATCGATCACCGATCGTCATGTTTCATCGCGTCGCCGGGTGCGACATGCCGCTCGTGTCGAACGTTTGCGGATCGCTCGGACGACTTTCGCTCGCTCTCCGGTGCAATCCGAACGAGCTCTCGCGCCGCTACGAGGATGGCTGCCAAAACCCGATCCGACCGGAACTGGCGGCCGACGGCCCGGTCCACGAGATCGTTCGACGCGGTCCCGCGGTCGACCTCGGATCGTTTCCGTCGCTCATCTACCACGAGCACGATGCGCCGAGCCCTTACGTGACGGCCGCGATCGTCGCCGCTCGCGACCCGGAGACCGGCCGAACGAACCTCAGCTATCACCGGCTCATGATCGCGGGCCGCGACCTCGCGGCGCTCTACATGGCCCACGGCAAACACCTCCACGGTATTTACCTCAAGCACGAGGCGGTCGGCCGACCGATGCCAGTTGCGGCGTTCATCGGCGCTCATCCAGCGTGGTCGCTCGGCGCATTGTTCACGGGCGCGACGGACGTCGAGGAGTTCGACGTGATCGGAGGCCTCCTGCGTGAGCCGCTCGGTGTCGTGCGCTGCGTCACGCAACCGACGCTCGAGGTCCCCGCGAATGCCGAACTCGTCCTCGAAGGCGTCGTTCCCCCCGGTGAACGAATCTCCGAGGGGCCTTTTGGAGAATTCACCGGGTACGCAACGGGACCGATGAGCACTCCCGTGCTTCACGTGCAAGCGATCACCTCGAGACGAAGTCCCGTGTTCCAGGACATCGTGAGCGGTCATCTCGAGCACTTGGTGCTTCCGCTCCTCGGGATGGAGCGCCACCTCGTGAAGACCGCGAGGGCGGCCGCGCCGGGCGTCGAGCGCGTGAAGACGACCGCGCCCCTCACCGTGTTCGTCGCGATGCGCAAGTCCGACGACGCCGAACCAATGAGGGTCATCGACGCGCTCCTCGACAGCGACGTCTACGTGAAGCACGTCGTCGTGGTCGACGCGGAAGTCGACGTGAACGATCCGCGCCAAGTGCTCAACGCGATCGGCCTCCACGTTCAACCGGATCGAGACGTCGTCGTTCGGCCGGATCGCGTCGGCACGCCGCTCGATCCGTCGTGCGACTCGGCCGACGGCCGGACCGCGAAGATGGGAGTCGATGCGACCGTGGCCCTATCGCCGAAGCGACCGATCGTGAGGAACACCGTGCCGCGAAGCATCCTCGATTCGATCGATCTCACGAGGATCGTCAAGACGGAAGACACATCGAGTCCCCGCGCGACCGCCCTCAACCCCAGGGCTTGATCCGCACGTCGCCGGGACGATCCGTCCATCCGTGCTCGCGCGCGACCCATTCGCGTCGCAACGAAAGCTCGCCGTTCACATGCGAGGCGAACAGGTTCGTCATCCAGTTCGCGTCGTCGCGACGTGGGTAATCGCTCCGATAGTGGCTGCCGCGGCTCTCGGTGCGAGCCGACGCCGCCTCGACGATCGCCTCGGCGACATCGTGGAGGTTTCGCTGCTCGAGCGCGAGCACGAGATCTCCGGGCTCCGTGATCGCAACGTCCGCCTCCAGCCGATCGCGATCCTCCGCGAGGAAGGAGCGGGCGCGAGCAAGCGATTCCACGTCCTTCTCCACGAGAAGCGTTTCCCAGAGCGTCCGCTGCAGTCCGAGCCGGAGTTCAGAGGGCCGAACCCGACCCGACGCTTCTCGAAGGCACCGAATGCGATCGATGAGCGGATCGGCGGCGGCGGCGCCGAGCGTCACGGCCGGGCGCGCCGCGCTCGCGCGTGCGGCCTTCGCGCCGGCTCGCCGGCCGAAGACCTGCGATCCGCCGAGCATCGTGCCGCCGAGCCGATCGGCGCCCTGCCAACCGATCGTTTCGCCCGTCGCGAAGAGACCGGCGACGCGCGTCTCGCCGTCGGCGTCGACTCGCACGCCGCCGTTGCTCGTGTGGTGGTGGACCTGAACGTGCACGAGGTCGCGCTTGACGTCGATTCCCTTCGACAGCATGAACTTCACGAACAGCTCCGGCTCGAACCCACGATCCACGGCGGACAAGTCGAGGAGAACGGCATCGTTCGCCGTCGCGCGCCCGGCGAGTGCCTCCGCTTTGATCGCGCGGTCGAGATGGATCGATTCGTCGCGACAGCTCACCGGCCAATGATGTGACTTCGAACGGGTGACGGCGCGAAGTTCGACACCGGACGGCAGGTACGACTCGACGAACGATCGACCACTGGCGTTCACCAGTCGGTACGGCTCGTCCACTTCGTAGAGCATCACGATCGCCTGCGTCGGCCACGTCGTCGCAAGACCCTGCTGCATGAACTCCATGTTGAACAGCTCGGCTCCCGCCCGCAGCGCCATGGCGTAACCGTCCCCCGTGTTCCCCGGCGGATTGAAGCTCCACTGGAAGAGCTGGCCCACTCCTCCGGTGGCGAGGACGACGGCTCCGGCCTCGATCACGAACGGCTCTCCCAGGTCGTCGACTCCCAAGGCGCCGACGCACCGGCCGCCACTCACGATCAGGTCGACCACGTTGGCTTGCTCGAGGACCGGGATATCGGCGTCGTGGATCAGCGCTTTCTGTGTCGCAACGATGCCGTTCGTTCCTCCCGCCGCGGAGTTGGCCGACAAGGTCGCAAGCATCTTGCTCCGGAAACGCAGGCCCATGTCGTCGAGGCGGCGCAGAGTGTCGCCGATCTCGTCCACGAAGACGCGACACAGGACCGGATCCGCCATGCCGAGCCCCGTCTGGAGCATGTCCGCGTGAACGGCGTCCGGTGTGTTGAAGAGCCCGCCCTTGGGGCCGACGGTACGGATCGTCCAGAAGTCGGCGATCGGGTTCGAGGTCGCGCCGGCGCCGCGCCCGCCCGGGACGCCGAAACGACCCTTCACCGCGAGGAGAACGCGGGAGCCCGCCTCGTGCGCGGCGAGAGCGGCTGCGGTGGCCGCGCCGCCACCCCCGATCACGAGGACGTCGGTCTCGTGGATTCGAACGGGCTCAGTCGTGGGCGCTCCTCCAAGGCTCAGCAGGCGCCTCTGCGCGAGAGCACGGCAACGACCGTCCGGGAGAGAATCGCGAGATCGAGCAGAGGCGACCGCGCTTCGGCATATCGAATGTCCAACCTCATCCAGTCTTCGAAGCCGATTTCGTTCCGTCCACTGACTTGCCAGATGCAGGTGATCCCAGGTGTGATCGAGAGGCGGCGCCGTTGCCAGTGTTCATACTGCGGGACTTCGTCGAGGGTCGGCGGCCGCGGACCGACGAGCGTCATGTCGCCCTTGAGCACGTTCCACAGTTGCGGCAGCTCGTCGATGCTGGTCTCCCGCAGCAGCCGGCCGATCGGCGTCACGCGGGGATCGTTTCGCATCTTGAAGACGGGACCGGTCTGCTCGTTCTGGCTGAGCAGCTCCTGCTTTCGCTTCTCGGCGTCCGCGTACATCGTGCGGAACTTGTAGAAGGTGAACGGCTCGCCGCACTCCTTTGCGCGTTTCTGCTTGAAGATGACCGCGCCGGGCGACGTCAGCTTGATGAGCAGGGCAACAACGAGCATCAAGGGCGAGAAAGCGACCAGTGCGATGGCGGCACCGACGACATCGACGACCCGCTTCCAACCCGGGAGCGGATGCACGAGAAGTCGCTGAAGTTCCGACACGGGTCGAGCGGGTGCGTGATCCACGGAATCGCTGGCAGCCGCGAACGCCACGTAACCCGGGGGAGTCTCGAATCGCCGCCGGTTGCGCGCCGTAATCGATCGCGTTTCGGGCCACACCTCCGGCATTCGATTGTGTGACGACATTCCGTTCCGTCCGTTCACGTCCGCGTTCGGATAGGTGTAGACGGTGCATTTGGGCCGCGCGACTTTCCCGATCTCGACGGCCTTGCCGCAGATCTCGTCCGCGAGATTCCAGGCACCTGCCGCGGACGTATAAGGCAACACGACGCCGATGCGATGTCCGTCGAACCATCCCACTTCGTCCGTGGACCGAACCCGTCGGGCGAGCACGAACGCCAATCGCGAAAGCGACCTGTCGTCGGTCGCTTCCGGCGCGAACTCGAAAACGATGAGCGCGAACTCGTGCGAATTGCGATCGACGCGAGCTCGCTCGCGCTCGATGATCGAATGGAGTTCTCGCGCCGAATGAATGCCTCGGAGCGCCCGCATCTGCTGCACGCGTGCGTACCAGTTCGTCAGGCCACGCATCAGGATTGCTTGCATCGGAATTCCCTACTTCGCACTTACTCCAAACGTTTCAGTGAACCGATCGCCGAACGATTCGAACCTCTCGGTGAGCGGTCCTTCGCGAGACGCAACAAGGACGGAGCAAGGGGTGTGCCAGGCCGTGATCGCGACGTCGCGCAAACGGCGAAGGATCGCGGCCTCGAAGTCACTCGAGCTCAACTCGTGTGAAGTGCGCGCGGCGAGAAAGCCGAATCACGCGCACTCGTCGTGAGGCGCACGATTCGACGCCGCGAGCTCGAGCGCCGACCGGCTCCGATCGGTCTTCGCGCCCTGCAGCGGCGCAATTCTTACATCTACAGTCGCTCCGCCGGGATTGTCCTCGATGCCCGGCCGGACGATCTCAGCACTTCCACCGGCCGGGCCGTTCAGCGGCACCGACGTTGGCATGGCGATCGCTCCGCTCGTTCCGCGATGCACGGTCGGAGCGCGCACGGCTTGCGTGCGGTTCGGACCCTTGCGAGAAACAACGCGAGCGTCGCGGATCGGTGAATCGAATCTGTTCCGCGACCCCGATGAACCATCGTTGCAGCGCCGGATCGTCTCTCCTTGCGACTCTTGGCGTCGTGCACGCGATTCTGTCGATGGAGGGGTACCAGCCATGAATGTTCTAGACGACCGATCGGACGACCGAGTCGACCGGTCGACTTACGGCAGCAGCGGCGCGGGATCCGTTGATGCGCTGCCGCCCATCCGCGAGAAGGACGCGCCCGACGCATTCACCGCATGGTGTCGCGGCGCGCTCTTTACTCCGGAGGTGGTCCGCGCCGAAGGCATCGTTCAGCGGTACTGCGACGCTCAACTCATTCGAGTGTTCCGAAGCCTGGACCTCGACGAATGCCTTCGCGCTCCCCGGTCGGCGCGGGAGATCGCGAGCCTCCTCAGGCTCGAGCAAACCGCTGACGTCGCGGTCGATGCGGCGCTGCGCAGGTTGGCGAAACGTGGCCATTGCGCGGTCGAGGAGCGATCCGATGCCGGGTATTTCCGCGTCGTCGCCGATGCGAGTACGTGCAATCCGGAAGATGAGATCTCCGAGTTGTCTGCGGAAATGGTCGCTCTCGGCGAGGACTATGTGTCGGCTCTCGACTTCGTGAAATTCGGCGCCGACCATTTCCTCGAGGCGCTGCGAGACGACCCCGATCTCCTCGACCGCGTGCTATCCGGAAAGGAGCCGAGGTTTGCCGACCTTTGGCATCGAGCGACCAACGTCGATCCGCTGCAGGATCTCCATGGGAGGATGGGCGCGCACGCGGCGTGCGATCTCTTCGACGGAGGCGTCGCCCTCGAGGTCGGAGGCGGCACCGGCAATGGAACGCGACATCTTCTCGGTGATCTCGCGCGCGCGGGGCGGCTCGAGCGCATCGAGCGATACGTCTTCACCGACGTCAGCATCCCGTTCGTCCTCGGAACCCGACGCGAGATCTCGAAGCTCTATCCATCGCTTGCCTGTGCGTGGCAGTTCCTCGACGTGAACAAGCCTTTCGCGAGCCAGAAGGTGGCGCCCGCAAGCGTCGATCTGATCTACGGGGTCAACGCCGCACACGTCGCGTGCGACGTCGTCGCCTTCCTGACGGAGTGCCGGGAAGCACTCCGACCACGCGGGCGGATTCTCTTCGCCGAGCGCGTGCGACGACACGTGGGCGAGATGGCGCCGCGGGAGCTGACCCTGAACCTCTCGCGCTACCATCGAACCGCCGCGCAGCGAGATCCCGAGGTGCGACCCGATCACGCATACCTGGCACCGTTGCACTGGATCCGATCGCTCGAGCGCGCCGGATTCGAAAGAGCGCAGATCCTCCCAGACCTCGATTCGCTCGAGAGCACGTTTCCCAACTGCTACGCCACGGTCGTGACCGCTGTGCGAGGATCGTGACTGACGCACCAGCACGGTTCCTGTCGCAGGGCAAAGGGGCGTGTAATCCGTTCAACCCCACCGGAAGACCGAGGTCGATTCTCCCGACGAGGATCCGTGTTCGGCGCACCTGATGAGCCATCTGCCTCATAATCCCGTGCTGCCGACGGGCGGATTCTCGGTCGCGCCGAGGACTGTGATTTGCTCACTCGGGGACGATGGGCAGCTTTCGTCAGGCCTCTCCTGGTTTTTTGCCGCGCGTGCCCGCGTCGTATGCCCGCCTGCAGGCTTCATCACTCGAGGCGCGCGAGGAGACACCGTGATGTGCTTCACAAGAGTCATCTGCGTCGTTGCGACGCTCACCCTCGTCGATTGGGCTTTCGCCCAGCAAGCCACGACCCGCGTCAGCGTCAGCGCGTCGGAGCTGCAGGGCGACGCATTCAGCACCGCACCCTCGATCTCCGCCAATGGACGCTTCGTCACCTTCCATAGTGCAGCGCAGAACCTGGTCCCCGGAGACACGAACGGTTTCATGGACGTGTTCCTTCGCGACCGACTCACGGGGCAGACCGAGCGCGTCAGCGTGGACTCGACCGGAGGGCAGGGAAACGGCGATAGTTTCTTCGCCTCGACTTCGGATGACGGTCGTTACGTGACCTTCTCGAGCGACGCGTCGAACCTCGTGTCCGGCGACGGCAACGGCGTGGTCGACGTGTTCGTCCACGACCGAGCCAGCGGTGAGACCTCTTGCGTCAGCGTCGGAGTGAACGGCGCCGACGCGGACGGACGAAGCGACCTCGCTGCAATTTCGGCGGACGGGCGCTTCGTGGCGTTCACGAGCGCCGCAACGAACCTCGTCGTCGGGGACACGGACGGATTCGCGGACGTGTTCGTGCGCGACCTCGACGCCGACGAGACGTCGCGAGTCAGCATCGGACGCTTCGGAGCGCAGCCGGATCGCTTCGGCGTCGCCAACTTCCTCGCGATCTCGGCAGACGGACGCTTCGTGGCGTTTCAACATCTCGCCGGCAATCTCGTCGCCGGAGATACCAACGGCGTGAACGACGTGTTTCTCTACGACCGCGCCATTCTCGCGACGACGCGCGTGAGCGTCAGCTCGACCGGCGCCCAGGCGAACGGCACGAGCGGCAACGACCGGCTGTCGGTTTCCGCAAACGGTCGGTTCGTGGCGTTCGCGAGCAGCGCCACGAACTTGACGGCGGCCGATTCGAACGAGCTCGCCGACGTCTTCTTGCACGACATGGCGACCGGTGAAACGTCTCTCGTGAGTACGACGCCGTCGGGCGATACCTGCGACGGCGTGAGCGTGGCGCCGTCGCTCTCCCGCGACGGGCGGTACGTGGCGTTCTTGAGCACAGCGACGAACCTCGTCCCAGGCGACACCAACGGGCTGCAAGACGTCTTCGTGCGCGACTTGCGAGCAGGGACAACGGAGCGCGTGAGCATCGACTCCGCAGGCACCGAAGCGAACGGCGATTCCTACTTCCCCGCCCTCTCGGGCGATGGGCGGCAGGTCGCGTTCATCAGCTACGCAACGAACCTCGTGATGAACGACACGAACGGTTCCATGGATGTGTTCGTGCACGATCGCATGTCCTGCGCCCAGGGAACGGTGAACGCGGGGCAGGGCCCTGTCGTCAATGTTCTCGTCGTGAACGGCAATCCTCGGTTCGTTCCCGTCGACACCGCCTCCCCCATCGAGGTGTCCCTCGCGGCGGCTCCCACCGGACCGACGCCCGCACGATACGTGCTCTGGATCTGGCGAGGGGCGCCCATGGATCCCGTGGACTTCGTTGCGCGCGGCCAATCGCTCGGCTGCATGATCGCGCCGACGCCAATCCAGCTCGGCGCCGGTCCGCAACCCGCCGCCTGCCTTCGCGGCGGCGTTCCTCCCGCGGCGAGTCGTGGCATCATCGACGTCGTCGGGCCCGGGCCCGCGCCGTGGACCCTTCGACGTTCGAACGCGGGACGAGCCCGCATGTTCACGATCCAGGGCGCCATCGAAGACGCCGGCGCGGCGAACTCGATCGGGTTCAGCGTCACCAACGCGGTCGTGGTCGCGATCCAGTGACGAACCCGCACTCGCGACGGATGCCACCAGACCCTTCGGGACTCGACCCCGATCGACGAGCGAACTCGCCCGCCCATCGCGAAAGGTCAGCAAGGACCTGACGTGCTCCGATCGGAGGACGTTCAACCAGCAGCGGGCTACTGACCCGCCGTTCGTCGGTCGCGTACTCTTGAATCGGTTTGTTTGAACCGAATTGCCGAGCCGCTGGCACTTCTCCGTGAACGACATGAGCGACGACGCTTCGCGGATCGATCCGACTTTTCTGCTCGCGCACGTCGATGGCGTGCGACGGCTGGCGAGAAGCCTCGTTTTCGACGAGACCGTCGCCGACGACGTCGTTCAGGAAACGATGCTCGTCGCGCTGCGCGAGCCGCATTCGCGGAAAGCAAGCTCGCGAGCGTGGATCCGCGGCGTGGCCCGGAACGTCGCGCGGCGGTTCGTCCGCAGCGACAAGCACCGCAGCCAGCGCGAGAAAGCCGCCGCTCGCCCAGAGGCACAGCCTTCGACGGACGGCGTCATCGCGCGGATCGCGGAGCAAAGCCGTGTGCTGACTGCGGTCATGAGCCTCGATGAGCCGTACCGCACCGCGGTCGTGCTTCGCTACTTCGAGGACCTGCCGCCGCGAGAGATAGCCGAGCGCGTCGGCGCGCCGGTCGAGACCGTGCGCACGCGAGTGAAGCGCGGGCTCGCGATGCTGAGAGTCGAGTTGCTCCGGCGACATGGCGACGACGCGCGCGAATGGCGGCTCGCGCTCTTGCCGCTCGTCGGGCTCGAGTCGAAGCGAACGGGCGTGGGCGCAGTGGTCGGAGGCGTGATGGCGATGAAGGCGAAGGTTGTGTGGATCGCGGCGTTGCTGCTGCTCGCCGTCTTGGCGCTGTGGCGCTTCGCCGGGAGCCGCGACGAGCGCGCGACGACCATCGCCGCGGTGACGGGCGCCGCGTCGACGACGGCTTCCGTTCTACCCCTGAACGCCTCCGCGCCGGAGTCGCCCGACGCGATGGCGACGTCCTCGGTCCCTTCCGTCGATCCGAATGCATGGCGCATCGACGGGCGCGTCGTCGACGAAGACGGACGACCCATCGCCGGCGCTCGTCTCCGCATCAGCTCGGCGGATTCGATGGGAACGCTCGACGGCAAGCCCGCGACATTGAGCGGCGCAGAAGGCGAGTTCGAGATTCGGGTCCCCGGCAGCGAGCGAGTGCGGCGAGTCGTCGCCGACGCCGACGGCTACCGACAAGACTCGCGCATCGTGGTCGCCTCGAGACCGCGCGACGTCGAGCTGCGACTCGAGGCGGCGCGCACGATGTATTTCATCATCTGGGACAGCGACACGGGCGAACCGCTCGCCGGCGCATCCGCCGAGACGTTCGTGCTGCGAGGCGGAGTCGTCTCGCGCGGGCTTACGCAATCGGATTCGCAGGGCCGCTTCTCCACTCCTGATCCGGGGAACGGCAGATACTGGGACGCGACCGAGCTTCGGATTTCGCGCGACGGATACCAACCGTTGAAGCTGGACATGGACGACCGGTTCCGCGCCGGCGCGTCGACTCGGGAGCATCCTCGTGAGATCGACCTCGTCGCGGGAGAGGGATTGCGCGTCCGCGTTCTCGATGCGGAAACCGAACTCCCCGTGAAGGACGCGAACGTCGCCGCTTGGTCGGGACGCGAACGCACGGTGAGCGTCGGCACGGGTCGCGAATCGGGATACGTCGGAGCCGTGAGTCTCGGCGAGGCGACGACGAACGAGGACGGCGAAGTCGTCCTCGGCGCGCCCTTTCGAGAGGAGCCGCTGTGCATCGTCGCTCGGGCGTCCGGCCGGTTCGGCCTCGCCTGGAACACGTCGTCGTCGCCCGTCGAAGAAGTGCGTCTCGTTCGAACGCGCGTCGTGCGCGGCGTGGTCGTCGACGATGAAGATCGGCCCGTCGCCGGAGCGGGCGTGAGCTACGACCTTCACTCGCTTCTCGGAATCGAGGTCGGCGCTCACCTCCCGCCGCTCACTCGACAAGTCGAACAGAGCGCGGAGACCTCGGCCGACGCGAACGGTCATTTCGAGTTTCCGGCGATCCCGCGTTTTCACACCGGCGGGGCCTTCTGGGTGTGGAGCGGAACCGACGACGGAACGTCAGGCGGGATCGAGGTCGCCGATTCGCCGGATGCTGCGGACGTGACGATTCGCCTCGTTCATCGATCGAGCCGCTTCGAGATCCACGTCGCCGACGATCGTGGGTCTCCGGTGTTCGGCGCGCTCGTCCAATACCTCCTCACGTACCCGGGCGATCGAACGGACGAAAAAGGGATGGCCCGTCTCGATCGCTGCTTCCGTCCCACTGATTTTCCGCGAATGCTGGAGATCGAAGCGCCCGGTTTCGCGAAGAGCAGCGTCACGCTGGATTGCTATCCGGACGAAGGCGTCGCGCTCGGCGTCACGCTCCAAGCCGCGCACGTCGTCGAAGGACGAGTCGTCGACTCCGACGGACGGCCCGCGCGCGCAGAGGTTCGCGTGGTGCGCGCCGACGCCGACACCGCGCTCGATCGAACGGCCAATCCCTTCGACCCGGGAATCCTCGGGACACGAGAAACGAACGAAGCCGGCCGGTTCCGCTTCGAGGATCTGCCGGAAGGCCCCTACCGCGTGCGAGCGTGGAACTTCGTGAATCCGTACCGGCTGCAGGCGTCGGTCATCACGGCCGGCGACGAGCCCGTCCAACTCCAACTGTCCGCGCCTCCCGGCGGCCACGTCGCCGGCCAGCGCGTCGAAGGCGCAGTGTTCGATCGCGATGGAAAGCGCGTCACGCGATACTCGATGTGGATGCAGCATGCCAACGGCCGGTCCTTGATCCCGCGCACCATGGCGTGGCACTTCGAATTCGAGAACGTCCTGCCCGGCGACTACACGATGGAAATCACCGAATCGACGGGGCACGAGGTGACGAAGCGGCCGTTGACCGTTCGTGCGGGCGAGGACGTCACGGGGATTCGCATCGAGCTGTCGCCGCCGGCAACTCTCGTCGGAAGGCTCGACGCAGGCGACGTCGTCGATCTCTCCGACATCGAGGTGGAAGCGCTCGACGCCGTGACTCGCCGGTCGCGAGGCAGCGCGCACACGGACGCCCGCGGGCGATTCGAATTCATGCACCTTCCGGCCGGCGAGTACGTCCTCGAGCTGAACGCTCGCGAAGATTCGCGCGGGAGCTTCCAAGTCGCCGGCGCTCGCTTCACCGTCACCGACGGCGACCGAATCGATCGGACGTTTCCCATCAAGCCGGCGGGCCGCATCGTTCTCGTCGTCGACGACGAACGGTTTGCAACACGTGAAGTGGCCTTTGAGCAGCAGCTATTGGATGCGTCCCAGAATTCGCTGATGAGCAACGTGCAGATCTTCGAAGCCGGCTCGTCGCGCTCTCAGTGGGCGGGCTCTCTCTTCCGAGGTCGCACGATATTGAGGAACGCGCTTCCTGTCGGAAGCTACAGGCTCCACATCACGGTGCTCCAGTATCCCGACATCGACATCCCCGTCGAGATCGTCGGGCCTCGCGACCACGAGGTGCGCGTCACGCTGCCGACGCGCACTCCACGCTAGACCCGACGCCGGGAGCGTTCGCGGTCACACCTTCCGCGTCGCCGGCTTGGTGAGCTGGAGCGAGAAGTGCGTGTCGGGCGCGCCGGGGGGACGCTCGAAGCGCACGCCGCGAATCGGCGCTTCGCCTTCGAGCTTGCCATCGTGGAGAATGCCCTCGTAAACGATCATGCCGCGCGGGCGCATCCCGTTCATGAAGCCGAAGTGCAAGCCGCCCTCCACGATCTTGACGTATTGGAGCGGCATCGGCAGCTCCACGCCCGGTTCCGGGAAATGAGTGAGCACGCCCGTGACCACGCCGCCCTGCACTTCCAGACGCACGCGCAAGGGCTCGGGAATGCTGCCGCGGTGACGGATCGTGCCGTTCCATTCTCCGAGGAACGGAGCCATCGCTTTCGGGTCGGGCTTCGGAGCGCTCAGCAAGTCCTCGACGGTCTCCGTCAGCGGCGGCAGCTTGGCCGCTTCCGCGATTTGCGCGCGGATCGTCGCAGCGTTCGGAGTGTCGCCGTACCCGGCGATCAGCGAATCGAGTGCGGACTGAGCCACCTTCGCGTTGCCTTCGATCAGCAAGTCTTCGATCACGCGACCGAGCAACGGGCGCGGCGGCACGACGGTGACGCCGAGCGACTCGTTGAACTTGCGGTAGTGCTCGAGCGCCGCGCTCGTCGGTGAATCGCGGGCCGCCAGCATCGAGTAGTCCGCGAACACTTCGCGCAGGCCGAGGTACGTCGCGAGGAGCGGCATCGAGTTGTGGGTTTCGTGAGCGAGTTTCTCGCGGTGCAGTTTCCAAGACGCCGGCGCCGCCGATTGCAGCGCGGCCCAGTCCTTGTCCGACCAACCGAAGCGTGACTCGAGCGACGCATACCGCAGCGGTTTCGCCGGGGGCTTCTGCGCCTTCGCAACGAGCTGCGCCACGAGCCAGCCGTCTTGCAAGTGCGTCGGCGCGTCGATCGACACGATGAACGGAAACACCGTCGTGCGCGTTGCCGCAGCGTACGTCACGAGGATCCCGCCGGACGAATGACCGATGAGCACGTTGGGCGGGCCTGCCCGAAACTGCGTCGCAAGCGCCGGGAGCAGCTCCTTCTCGAGGAAGTCCAGAAAGCGATCGCCGCCTTCGTTCAGGCTGCTGCCGCTCACGGAAAGTCCCGGCGGAGTGAGGTCGCGCACTCGCTCCTCGTTTCCGCCGATGTTCTCGACGGCGACGACGAGCGCCTCGGGGATTTGGCCGGCCTCGGCGAGATACTGGGCCGTCGCGGTGGTGTGCGCGAAGTTGTACTCGCCGTCGAACACCAGGATCACCGGATAGCGACGATTGGGGCCGGTGACGTCGAACGACTCCGGCGTGGCGACGTCGATGCGCCGCGTCTCGCCGAGAATGGCGGAAGTCATCGTGAACGCCCGCCCGCGACCTCCGAGGTGGTCGACGACGGAGCGGTTGTCGAGGTCGAGTGCCGGACCTCCCGCCGAAGCGCGGGCGGCGGCCGCGAAGATCAGGACGCACAGCCGTGCGTGTCGCATGAGTCGTGACGTCATCTCGAGTCTCCTGTGAAGTCTCCCGTCGCCATCCCCGCGCGCTCACCAGCGTCGGCATCGTGCGTGCGCCGCGGTCCTTAGACGTGATGGCGCCCGAGGGGTTTGGAATTCATCTCGCTCGGTCGAGAGCGCGGCGGATGTTTCGCGCGAAATCTTCGACCGCATCGCAGAATTTCCCGTCCGCTCATGCCGGAAGCGTGTAATCCATGGGTCTGACACAGGTGACGAAGCAATGGAAACGGCCGTGCTCGAACCGAGCGAACCATCCCGGAACGGCGAGGCGCTCGCGCAAGTCGTCCTCGACTGGCAGCGTCCGCTCTACAACCTCGCGTACCGCATGCTCGGCAACGAGGCCGACGCCGCGGACGCAACCCAAGAAATCTTCATCACGGTGCTGCGCAACTTTCACCGCTACGACTCGCGTCGCGCGCTGAAGCCGTGGATCTACCGAGTGGCCACGAGCGTGCTCCGGAACTTCATCCGAGACTCCAAGCTGCGACGGCAGAGGGAGAGCGAGGCGCCCATGAAGCGCGACGAGTTCGAGGAAAAAGAGCGGCTGGAGCATCGCGAACTCGAGGCCGTCGTGGAGGGGGAGATCGCGAAACTTCCGGAAGCGTCGCGATCGCTGATCCTCTTGCACTACTACCAAGGCCTGTCGCAGTTCGAGGTCGCGGAGGCGTTGGCGATCTCGCGCACGACCGCCCAGACGCGAATTCAGAAAGCTCTGAAACTGCTCAAGCGAGGACTTGCGACGGCGGGCTATCTCTCGGTCGTCCCGAACGTCGAGAGCCTCATGCGCTCGTCGGCGGCGCTTCACGTACCCGCGAAGCTCTCGGCATCGCTGATGACGATCGCCGCGAACGCGACGTCGACGGCCACGATCAGCACCGGTTTGACCCTAGGAGGAATCCTCATGACGAAGCAGATCATCGGCGGCGCTTTGATTCTCGGCATCGTGTCGCTCGGCGCGGGGCTGTGGGCCGGCCGTACGATTCTCCGAGCCGACGGCGCGGCCCCGTCCCTCGAGAAGAACGCGACCCACTCGGATGCTGCGAGCGTCAGCAAGGCCGAGTTCGAGAAACTGAAGGCCGACTACGCGCGCACCATCGACGCGCTGCACAAGAAGGAAGCCGAAGCGCGCACCGCGCAGGACGCGCTCGCGTCGGCCGATCGCGCTCGTCTCGCGTCGAGCGCGGAACTCGCGCCCTCACCGAACTCCGCGGTGAAGGCCGGCGACGGAAAAGCGAAGCTCGTCGGTCCCGATGCCATCGATTGGACGAAGTTCGCCGAGCTACTCGCCAACAACGTCGATCTCCTCGCGATCGCGATGAAGGACGAGAACAAGCTCACTCCCGAGCAACAAGCCAAGATGGCCGCCATGCTGAGCGAGTACATGAAGCTCGTCGCGCAAGTGAAGACCGCGTCGCCCGTTCCTTTCTTCGATCCGAAGATTCTCCCCGACTACGTCCACGCCATGTTCAGCAAGTCCCTCGGTCTCACCGAGAGTCAGCTCGCCGAGCTGGACAAGACGACGCGATCTCTCCTCGCCGGCCGGCTGTCGGAGCTCGATCCGTCGACGGCGCTCCCGGTCGAGCTGTACCGCGCGCGGATGCAGTTGATCTCCGACATCACGAACTCCGTGAACGGGATGCTCACCGATTCTCAGCGCGCGCAATGGGACGCAATCCAGAACGTGAGCGGGCGACTGATGCGAGGCGACGAATCGATCGGCGACATCGGGATGCTCGACGACGTCGCGAGTGGGAAGTACGCCGAAAACGTCTACCAACAATGGGACTGGGCCTACTCGTTCGACGAGAGCCAGCAGGGCGCGGTGCGGTCCGTCGCCGCAAGCTACACGACCGAGGCCGAGCGACTCCTGCGCGACTACGGACAGTACGGCGCCAACCCGCGGGCGCTCAGCCCCACAGAACAAGCGCGGCTCTACGAGGACTTCTTCGTACTTCAAGCGCGCATGGAGCGCGAGTTCCACCACGTGCTCACGCCGGAGCAGCTCGAACTCATGCGACGCCATCCGCCGGCGATCATCCGCTTCCACTACGGCTCGTCTTCGAACACGAGCCGGAACACCGGCAACAGTTTCTGACCGATAACGAGACGTTCGGATTCGACGGCAGAGGCTGACTACGACAGCCTGAAGACGTGGGCGAACACCGTCGGACCGCACCCTCGATCCCGACGAGCGCGACAACTCGCCCTTGCGATCACGATCGAGCACTGGCGTGCGGCGGTGTGGCGAGTTCGTAAGGGTTGCCCCGGCGAGAGAACGGCTAGCGTTTAGGCACTAGACGAAAAACCAAGTCGCTCACTCCCGACTGGATTCCTGTGACGGCACGCTCCGCCACCGCAGCCTCGACCGTACCGGGGCCCGAGACGTCGAGTGTAAATCCGCTCGTGGTCGCGACGTCGAAGTTCAACTGCGCCGGTTCCGGCATGACGATCGAAAATCGACCCTCGGCATCCGTGACCGTGACATCACTGAATCGATCTATCGGATCGGATACGAGAATCGTGAGGCCGGCGACGGGCTGATCTTCGTGATCGAGGAGAATGCCTGACGTCGGTCGCGCACGGCGAAGTTCGATTTGAAGCGCCTCGGATCCGGTGGCGACTCCACGGGCAATCCCTACACCGAATGGAGACTCACCTCGATTACCGCTGAGTTCGACACGTTGCGCAGTGACGGTGTACGTTCCTTCGGCGAGCCCCTCGATGTGGAAGGAACCGTCGGATTCGGTCGAGAGCCGCGTCTTGGCCGACTTCGGGAGGGAATCGGCGAACGCTTCGATGCGTACGAACGAAACGCCCTTTCCAAACGAATCGACGACCCTTCCGCTGATCGAGGGTCCTTGCTCGAGGACGAGATCGATTCCGTCGACCGCTTGTCCGACCTTCAATTCGATGTCGCGCTTCGCGTCGTTGCGCCGCCCCTGAATCTGGGCACTCACCCGATATCGCCCTGCCGCCAAATCCGTGATGCAGAAACGGCCCGTCGTGTCCGTGCGCCGTGAGCGCGAGCTCGAAAGCGCGATCGCATCGAGAGGCGTTTCCGACGATCCCCGGCTTCGGTCGCACGACTCGATCTTCACGAACACGTCGGAAACCGGCTCGCCCGTTTCGCGCGTGACGCGTCCGACAATCGATGCGGGGGGATCGAGCGCAAAGACGCCAAGATCGGCCACGCCGGCATGTTCGCCAAACGAATCGAGTACGGCTGTCCGGGTCGCGAAACCATCCTTCCGTGCAATGAGGAGATGACGTGCATCGGGACGCAGCTCTCGAAACTCGAAGGCGCCGTCGGCACGGCTGAGAATCGCCGGTGTGGTTTGACGCGGCATCATGTAGCGAGGGTCGATGACGAGTATCGAAACCTCGACGTCCGAGGCGGGTCTGCCCATCGCATCGATGACGACCCCGCGTGCGTCGCCGCCACGTTGGAGCGCGAACTCGAGCGGTGCCGCCGCCGCAGTGGCCGAATCGACATGGAGCTCCGCGGTCGCATGATCCGGGGCGCTCGCGCGAATGAAAATCCCTCGTTGAGGAGCTGGGTTGATTCCGTCGAGCATGAAGTATCCGTCCGAGTTCGTCTCCGCGAATCTCTCGCCGATACCGCGATCCGTCACGTGAGCCCCGATGATCGGCTCATGGCTTCGGGCATCGGTCACGCGTCCCGAGAAGGTGACACCGGGATCGACCTCGATGTCTTGGCGCACAGTCTCGCCTTCCTCGAGATCGATCCTTCGTGATTCGACTGCACCATCCGCCGATGGATAGACACTCAACCAGTACGTTCCGGGATCGCCCACTTCGATCTCGTAGCGGCCTCCTGGGTCCGTCTCGCTGCGACTCGCGATGTCAGCGCCACCGCCGGACAGCCGAACGATTGCATTCGCGACCGGAGTGCCGTCGGTCGATCGGCTCACGTTTCCGCGGATCGTTCCCCCGCGTCCGACTTCGACGAGGACGTTCTCTCCCGCGTAACGGTCGGTCCGGACGATCGGCGCAAAGCCCTCAGCCATCACACGAAGATCGAACGACCGTCCAGCCGGAAGGTCGAAGCTGAATTCTCCATTTCGATCCGTCGCCACACTTCGTAGGGGCGGCGCGGACACGTCTGGCCGCAATATGGACGAGTCGCTCGCCGAGTTTTTCCGCACCTCGACCGTTGCGCTCGAAACCGGCTCTCCGGCGCGCCCAATCACCCGACCCCGCAAGGCGCCCAAGCGATTCGCCGTCGACGGAGAACGTTGGAGTTCTGCGACACTCGATCGCGAGAGTTCGCGTTCAGTCCCAGTAGTCGTCGAAGATCGCGTCTCAGTCCGCGTCGCACTCAGAGCAGGAGTCGCGCCATTTGATGGCCCAGGCGTTTCCGAGCGCATCATGCGCCAAATCAACATGCCCGTACCCAGTAAGACGAGTCCGGCCAGAATCGCCGACGCCATGCGCCTTCGGGTGAGGGTCACCGGTCAGCAGCCTCCACATCGTTGGGATGGGTGCGTCCCACAATCTGAATGGAGCGGATTCTATCCGGGCTGACCATGAACCTGGACTTGCATTCAAGCATGCGGCGGTCCATAGCGTCAGCGACCCCGACCGCCCCACTCACGAGCAGCGACGGTTCGAACATTCTGTCCCGTGGGTCCAGTTGGCACCACGATAACCGTTAGCGATCTCTCGGCGACGACTCGCGGATTCGGATACACTCGCGCGCCGATTCTCCTTTGTCGATCACCGTTGTCGGAGGCTCGTCGCGCGAATGACGAAGTCGGTTCCCGCTCCACCGCAGTCGGCATCGCTCCGCTTTGGATTCGGGCTCGTGGCGCTCGTCGTCGCGGGCGGAAGCGCGCTCGTGCTGGCGCTCGGACACTTGGGCGCGATGGCCGTTCCGGGCTGCGGGCCTGAGAGCGCGTGCGCGAAGCTCGCGGCGAGCACGTGGGGCAAGGTCCCGCTCGTCGATTGGCCCGTCTCGTTCCTCGGTGTCGCCTGGTTCGCGGGCCTTGCGGCGGCGTGGAGCGCGGCGCGCGGCACGCCGGGCCCGAGCCTCGCCTGGCTTTCGCGGCTCGGCGCCTTCGGGTCGACGACGTTCGTCGGGGCGATGATCGGCGAGCAACTCCTCTGTCCGTGGTGCCTCGCGGTTCACGTCGCAAGCGTCGTCTTTTGGGCAATCGTCGAGTGGGGACGCCTCGCTCGTCCGGCGGCCGCGCCTTCGAAATGGCAAGTCGCGACCGGCGTCGCGGCCTTCGCGCTGATGACCGGACTTCTCGCGTTCGCGGAGCATTCCACCCGCGGCGCCGTGCGCGCGCGCGCCGAGCGCGACCTCGCCGCGTCGATGTCGGAAATGGGAAAGTTCACGGGCACCTTCACCGGACGCTACCGCTTGGGACCCGATCCCGCCGCGATCCGCATCGTCGTCTTCACCGACTACCAGTGCCCCGACTGCAAGCGCATCGAGGGCGAGCTGCGCACCGCGATGAAGACGCACGATTCCGTGTCGCTCTCCGTGAAGCACTTCCCCATGTGCGCCGAGTGCAACCCGAACGCGCCCACGATGCACGCGAACGCTTGTTGGGCCGCGCGCGCTGCCGAGGCCGCGGGTCAGGTCGGCGGATCGGCGGGCTTCTGGAAGATGCACGAGTGGTTGTTCGCACGCGGCGGCTCGTTCACGAACGAGGAACTGGACCGCGGGCTCGCGGAGTTGGGGCTGGATCGCACGCGAGTCGTCGCCGCCATTCACGGTCCGCAGACGCTCGCAAACGTGCAGGCCGACATTGCGGAGGCGATGAAGCTCGGGATCTCGACGACGCCGATGATCTTCGTGAACGGCGTGGAGCTTCGCGGCTGGAACGCGCCCGACGCCGTCCTGCGAACGATCGCCACGCTCGAGGCGAAGCGCCCGGCGGCGACCACGGCCGAGTCCGATCGACCGGCGTTGGCGCTCGAGAAGAGCCTCGGCGACTGGCGCGAGGCACCGACCGTGGCGATGCCGCCCGACGCGTTCCCCCGAACGCTCGGCCCTGACTCGGCGCCCGTGAGCATCGTCGTCTTCGGCGACTACCAGGAGCCGTACACGGCCGAAGTCGATCGCACGTGTCGCACGATGGTGAAGGTGCGCTCGGACGTGAGGTACGCGTTCCGCCACTACCCCGTCGATCAACAGTGCAACGGGACGGCCGAGAAAACTCTCCACCCGCTCGCGTGCCTCGCCGCGCGCGCGGCCGAGGCCAGCGCCGCGCTCGGCGGCATCGAGGCGTTCTGGAAAATGCACGACTGGCTGATGACGCACCAAGGAGACTTCAACAAGGCCACGGTCTCGGCCGAGGCGACGGCCATCGGCATCGAGGGCGACGTCTTGTGGGAGGCCATGCAGCTTCCAGAGCTCCTGAACTCGATCGGCGACGACGTGGCGGCGGCGAAGAAGCTCGGCCTCACGGCGATCCCGATGATCTTCGTTGCCGGCAAGGAGGTTCAGCGCTGGAAGCTCGGCGAGGAGAACCTCCTTCCGCGCATCGTGGAAGAGGCCGCGAAGAAGTGAGACTCGGCCAACGCTTCCGCTCCTCGCGTCGTACGGATCGGCCATGATTCCCGCGTTGACCCTTCTCGCCTCACTCGCTGCGTCCTCCGACGCGCCGTCGTTCGAGGTCTTCGCGAACTATCCCGCGACGCTCGTCCATGCGCGCGATGCGGCGGCGGGCAGGGCGCACCACGGCTCGGGATACCGCGATTGGCTGCTCGGCCCGGGCGCATCCGACCCCGACTGGCTTCGCGTGTATCGCGAAAAGCGCCCGACGTGGACGTCGAACCGCGACGACGGCGACGGTCCGTACGAGCCGTACTCGCGCGTCTCACACGACGCAACGAGCGTGGACGAGCTGGTGACGCGTCCGGGCTCGGTCCTCTCCGCGGACGATCTCGTTCTCGCGACGAATGCGATCGTCGCCGCGGACAAACTCCTCGCACCGCGCTGGGCCGAGGCGTCCGGCAAGCTCTCGGGTTCAGTCTGGACCGAGGATCGGGACGGCGTGCCGCTCGCGCTCGTCGTTGCGCGCGACGGGGAGGCGCTGCGCGCCGCGGCGCAGACACTCGACGCGTCGAAGCACGTTTCGAAAACAGGATGGACCGCGCTCGAATCGCTGCGCTGAAAGCGGTCGCCTATTTCGCCGGCGTCTTTTCCTCGGTTGCGATTTCGCCCTCGATGCGCGCCAGAGTGTCGGAGCGAGCGCGATTGAACTTGGCGAGATCGTCCGGCGACTTCACTTCGCCTTGTGGGCCGCGCGCAAAATAGGCCTGCGCCCGAGCGAGTGCCGCGCGCAGCATCGTCGCCGCCTCCGCGTGATGATTCGCCTTGGCGAGAACGCGAGCCGAAATCTCGAGACCGCGCTGCTCGCCGCGGTAGCACCCTCCGCACGGAAGGTGCTTGTCCCCGTCGCACCAGAGACAGCTCGCGACGAGTTTGCCTTCGACGTGCTTCCACCGCTTCAACACGTTCCCGATCCAGCACGGCAGCTGCCGATCCTTGCCCTGCGGACAAGTCTCGGTCCCGGTGCCGTTGCACGAGTCGCATTGCCGCCGCCCGCCGGAGCCGTGGTTCACTCCGGACCTGTCGACCATCTTGTAGCGCTTCCATCCCGTGCCGTGGCAGGTGTCGCACGCGACCTTTCCCAGTCCGAGACACTCGGTGCAGTATGCCTTGTCCGTCCCTCGGCAAACCGGACACACGAAGAGCTCGTTTCCGCTCCCCTTGCATCGCGGACACGTGAGATCGTGGGCGCCGTGACACCACACGCAGTCTGAAGCGTCCACCCGAAGCTGGCACTTCGGACAAGGAAGCCGGCCGGTCGAGCGACAGTCGAGACACCCCCACTGCACCGTGTGCTTGCCCGCGCAACGGAAGCACGTGACCTCGGAATCGTTGCACGTCGGGCAATCGATGGCGCCGCGTCCCGAGCAAATGTGGCAGGAATCCTTGTCGCCCCCCTCCCACGGGATCATGCCCTTGACGCATGACTTGTTCGGGCAGGGAAGCATCCCCTTCTTCGTCGTGCCGCAGCCCTCGATCGGGCATGGCATCTTGCCCTTGCCCTCGCAAGTCGGGCACTTGTCGAGGAACGTGCCCTTGCCTTCGCAGTTCGGGCATTGGACCGTTTTCTGGTCGTGGCAAACGTCGCACGCGGCGGGCGCGGGAACGAACCGCGAGAGCCCGAGCGACGACACGAAAAGAGCGGTCGCGATGATGCGGGTGAGAATCACTTCGCCATCCTCCATGAAAACTGGACCCGGGAGGCCGACATGATACGACGCCCGCCGCGAACCGATCCAGGGGTCAGCGGCTCGCGATGACGGGCTCGCCGAAGCAGAGGTCGTGGCCGTCCGGCGTGCGAACGACGAGTTCTCGCATGTCGTACTCCGCGTTCTGCGGTCCGCGCACGATCGTCGCGCCGCGTCCGCGGAAAGCGTCGTGAAGCGCGTCCATCCCGCGACACTCGACGTACGCGTCCCAGATCCCGGCGGCGTCGCGATTCTTGCGAATGCGTGCGCCTTCGGCGGCGCGGCCGAGATGAACGCGCACGTCGTCGCGCGCAACGATTGCGTACTCGGGCGGCTCGCCCCATTGCCCCAGCGTTCGGAACCCGAGCACGTCCTGATACCACGCCGCGGTCTTTGCGACGTCGCGCACGACGAACTGCGGGGACACGACGATCGTTCCCGGCGTGGCCTCGCCCGCGAGATCGCCGGCGAAGCAAAGGGCGAAGCCGTTCGGGTCCACGAGCTCCAGCTCGCGCATCTTCCACGGTCGGTCGATCGGCGCCGCGATGCGAGCCGCGCCACCCTTCGTCAGCGCCGCGGACAGGCGGTCGACGTCCTCGCCGCGGCCGATTCGAACGTAGGCGTCGAGCTGGTCGCCGCCGTCCGCGCGATTCTTTCGGCCGATCGCGCTCGCCGAATGCTTGAAGTGAAAACCCTGTCCGGGCGCGCTCTCGACGATCGCGAACAGGTTCGGCGGGGTCCCCGCCTCGGTGCACGGTCGGAAGCCGAGCGCATCGCGATAGTACGCGACCGTCGCGCGCACGTCGGGCACGACGAACGTCGGGAAGATCAACGACAACTTCGGCGCTTGGCTCATGCGACGTCCTCGCTCCTCAGGAGATCACGGCGCTCTCGATACGTGAGCGTCTTGGCAAGGATCCTCGAAGTCCATTGGATTCGTGAGGCAGACGCGGATCGCGAACTCCCGGGTCGACACGCGGTGCCGGCACAACGAGCAAGATTTCGAAAGCGTCGGCGGATCTCGACACGTAGCGTGTCCCCGATCGTATCCCGATCGCGCACTGGCGAACGAAGCGTCCCTACGGAACTCGGAGTCCTGACGATGCCAACGGTGACTGCCAGCAACGACGTCGCGTCGGGCGGGTTCGTCGCGACCGCGCCATCGACGCCTCGACAACGCATCGCATCGCTCGACGTGGTCCGCGGCGCCGTCATGGTGCTGATGGCGCTCGATCACGTGCGCTGGTTCCTCTCCGACTTTCGCGGCGACCCGACGAATCTCGCGAATGCGAGCGTCGCGATCTTCCTCACGCGATGGGTGACGCACTTCTGCGCGCCCGCGTTCGTCTTCCTCGCCGGCACGGGTACGTTTCTCCACGGCCGTCGCACCGAGAGTCGCGCGGCGCTGTCGCGCTTCCTCCTCGCACGCGGCCTGTGGCTCGTCGTCATCGAGTTGACCGTGATGCGCCTCGGCTGGACGTTCAACCTCGACTTCTCGCACTACTTGCTCGGCGGCGTGATCTGGATGATCGGGTGGTGTCTCGTCGGACTCGCCGCGCTCGTGTGGCTGCCGATGGGCGCGATTGCGCTGATCGGCCTCGCTCTCGTCGCCGGCCACAACGTGCTCAATGGCTTCGCGCCCACGATCCTGTCGAAGCTGCAAACGAGCGAGTGGCGATGGTTTTGGCAAATCCTCTACTACGGCGGCCCGGTCTCGATCGGCGGCGGGCCGACGCTCGCGATTCTGTTCTCGATCGTTCCGTGGGTCGGCGTGATGGCGCTGGGCTACGCGTTCGGCTCCATCCTGACGCTCGACGCGGCGCGACGGCGACGACTCAGTCTCGGCATCGGCCTGGCTTCGATCGCGGCGTTCCTCGTCCTGCGCGAAATCAACCTCTACGGCGATCCGAGGCCGTGGACACCCCAGGCGTCCCCGATGCTCACCGTGCTGGCGTTCGTGAACACGCAGAAGTACCCGGCGTCGCTGCTGTACTTGTTGATGACGCTCGGGCCGACGATCGCCCTGCTCCCGCTGATCGAGCGCGCGCGGGGCCGAATCGTCGACGCCGTCGCGACGATCGGGCGCGTCCCGTTCTTCTACTACGTGCTGCACATCCCGCTCATCCATGGGATCGCGATCGCGCTGTCGCTCGCCCACTTCGGCGTGATCGTGCCGTGGTTGACGGCAAACCAACCGATGGCCGCGGGCCCACCGCCGCCGGGCTACGGGTACTCGCTTCCCGTCGTGTACCTCGTGACCGCGCTCGTCGTCGCCGCGCTGTACTTTCCCTGCCGATGGTTCGCGGGAGTGAAGAGCCGGCGTCGCGCGGCCTGGCTGAGCTTCCTGTGAGCGCGTCCCAGCCCGAATAGCAGGCTCGGCAACGCTCGACGCGGCACGGCGCAACGGGACCCCAGGATTCGGACGCTTTACTCCGCACGCGGAATCGATAAGTTCACGGGCTTCGATTCCGGTGGTCCGATCGGCATTCCGTTCGTTGGATTCGACGTCAGCGCGCTCCGCCAACCGAGAGACTTGGATTCACAACATTGAACCCTGATCAACGATCGGCGGATGATGCCGGCGGCGAAGTTCCGCGCCGCGACGCTTCCGGCACGTTCCTGATTCCTCAAGACCGCCATCGCGTCGACGTCCGCCCGCGAGGCAAGAGGCTCGGCGTGCTCTCGCTCACGGCGCTCGGCGTCGTGTACGGCGACATCGGAACGAGCCCGCTCTACGCGCTCAAGGAGTGCTTCGGCTCCACGTCCGGCGTCGTGCACACTCCGGAAAACGTGTACGGCATCCTGTCGCTCATCGTCTGGTCGCTCACCCTCGTCGTCAGCGTCAAGTACATCGTCTTCATCATGCGGGCCGACAACGACGGAGAGGGGGGCATCCTCGCTCTCTTTGCACTGATTCAACAGCGCCTCCAGCAGAGCACCGGCACGGTTCGAATGCCGGTGCTGATCGCGCTCGGGATCTTCGGTGCTGCGCTCCTGTACGGCGACGGAATCATCACGCCCGCGATCTCCGTCCTCGGTGCCCTCGAAGGGTTGAAGGTCGCGGCGCCCGTGTTCGAGAAGTTCGTGGTGCCCGCGACCGTCCTCGTGCTGTTGGTGCTGTTCGTCTTCCAACGCCGCGGGACCGACGGCATCGGCCGGGTCTTCGGACCGATCATGCTCGTGTGGTTCGTGAGCATCGCGGCGCTCGGAGTGGCGGAGATCGCGCGCGAACCGGAAATCCTCGGTGCCGTCAATCCGTGGTACGGCGTGCAGTTCTTCCGCCACAACGGGCTGCACGGGTTCCTGATCCTCGGCGCGGTCGTTCTCGTCGTCACTGGAGCGGAAGCCCTGTACGCCGACATGGGGCACTTCGGGCGACGTCCGATCCGGCTGGCGTGGTTCGCGCTCGTGTTCCCGGCGCTGCTCCTCAACTACTTCGGTCAAGGCGCTCTCCTCTTGCGGGACGCGAGCGCCGCGGTCAACCCGTTCTATCGGCTCGTACCATCGGTGCTGCAGTACCCGATGTTGATCCTGGCGACGACGGCCGCGGTCATCGCGTCTCAGGCTCTGATCTCGGGAGCCTTCTCGCTCACACAGCAGGCCATGCAGCTCGGCTACTCGCCGCGGGTGACGGTTCGGCACACGTCGAAGGATGAGGCCGGCCAGATCTACATCCCCGAGATCAATCAAGCGCTCATGATCGGATCCATCGCGCTCGTGCTCGGCTTCGGATCGTCGAGCGCTCTCGCGTCGGCGTACGGCATCGCGGTGACGGGCACGATGGTGATCACGACGCTGCTCTTCTACGTGATCGCGCACGAGCGCTGGCAGTGGTCGGGAGCAAACTCAGGCGTGTTCCTCCTGTTCTTCCTCGTGATCGATCTCTCGTTCTTGTTCGCGAACGCCGTGAAGATCCAACACGGCGGTTGGTTCCCGCTGGTGGTCGCCGTCGTGGTCTACTCCATGATGACGACCTGGAGGCGCGGGCGGCAGGAGTTGCTCAAGATCCTCCGCGCCGCGAGCCTTCCCCTCGAGACGTTTCTCGACGATGTGAAGCGCGCAAAGCCGATCCGCGTGCCTGGCACCGCCGTGTTCATGACGTCGGACCCCAGCGGCGCGCCGGTCGTGCTCTTGCACCACCTGAAGCACAACAAGGTGCTCCACGAGCAGGTGATCTTGCTGTCGATCGTGACGGCGGTCGTGCCGGAGGTGCCGCGGCGAGACCGCGTGCACGTGGAGTCGCTCGGCGAGGGATTCTTTCGCGTCACGGCGAAGTTCGGGTTCATGCAGACGCCGCGCGTGCGCGAAGTCATGACCGATTGCGGACACGCCGGCATGAAGGTTCGCCCGAGCGACACGACCTACTACCTCGGCCGCGAGCAGCTCATCCCGACCGGTCGCGCACGGCTCGCGCGCTGGCGAAAGCGGCTCTTCACGTTCATGTCGCGAAACGCGCGCTCGGCGACGGAGTACTTTGGCCTTCCTCCGAACCGCGTCGTGGAACTCGGCGCTCAGATCGAGTTCTGAGCGACGGCGTCGCGCGCGCGAAGCAGGACTTCTCGGTCAATGACGCGTCCGCGATTCGAACGTCGGGCACGAACTGAGCGCGTGCTCACTTCACGAGATCCTGGAAGTCCTTCCGCTCGAGCGCTTTCTTGAATGACGAATCGTTCCGCGCCTGGTCCTTGAGATTCGGTGCGAGCCGCAGGCACTCTTCGAGCGTCTTGTGCGCCTCCTCGAAGCGCGAAGTCTCCGCGTACGCGCACGCGAGGTTGTAGAGGGTTTGCGACAGCGACTTGTCGTCGCGCATGCGACGCGCGACGGCCGCCGCCTTTTCGCCGGTGACGATCCCTTCCTTCATCTTTCCTTGCATGCATTGTGCGATGAGCACGCCATCGAGCGACGCCCAAACGATCCTGTCCTCGCCGGGAAGCGGATCGTCCTTCACGTCCAACTCGAGAGCCCGCGTGTACGCCTTCTCCGCGGCGGCGTGGTCCTGCTTCTGCGAGTAGAGTTCGCCGGTGAGGAATTGCGCGAACGAGCATTTGGCGACCTCGTCGGCATGTTTCTGAAGTGCGGCGAGCCCGCGATCGGGCTGTTCCGCTCGCTGCGCGTTGAACGCTTCCGCGAACACGGGTTGCAGGCTCTTCCAGGCGCGCGGCAGACGAAGGGGGATCATCGGCCGAAGTCGGTCCTTCACCCACTCGGCCTCGTCGCTGTTCTGCGGGAACGAGAGGATGACGAGGAAGTGGTCGTAGATGGCGAACTGCTCCGGGTGCATTTTCGACGGTTCTACGCCGCCCCAGAGGAGGCCGGCGAGGGTCGACTTCCTGCGAGCCTCGAACGGTTCCGCGTACTCGAAGTACAAGACCGTTCCGCCGTGGCTGCCCGCGGCGGCAATCGTTTGAAAGGCCTTGGCCTTCGCCTTCGGGAAGAGCCCTGCCGTTTCGGGCGAATCGAAAAAGCCCAGTGGCTGCTGCGAGACGCACCGCAGCTCGTCCACGAAAGTCCAGCCTGCGGGCAACTCCGATTTCGCGATCTGCAGCGACTCGAGCGTGATCGGTTTCGCGGCCGGCTGCTGCGCGGCGCGCGACTCCGCGACGAGCGCGATGAAAACGAACGACGTTGCGGCGAGCGCGAGTGTTCGCATCGACGATCCTCCTTTGCATTTCGAGTGGCGACGACCGTAGCCGATTCGCGTGCCCGCGTCCATCGCAGCGAGGGGCGGCTTGATTTCGCGGTGCGCAAGGCGAAGAATCCGCGCAGGAGGTGACAGAGACATGAGCACGCCATCGATTCTGATCGTGACCGGCGACGCTGCCGAGGCGCTCGAGGTGATGTACCCGCTCCAACGGCTGCGCGAGGAAGGCTTCGCCGTGACGCTCGCCGCGCCGACGAAAAAGGTGTTGCAGTCGGTCGTCCACGACTTCGAGCCCGGCTTCGACACCTACACCGAGAAGCTCGGCTATCGCATTCCCGCCGACGTCGCGTTCGCGGACGTCGACCCCGCGCGCTTCGACGCGCTCGTGATCCCAGGCGGCCGCGCGCCCGAGTGGATCCGCAACGACAAGAACCTCGCGCGGATCGTCCGCCACTTCTTCGACGAGGGAAAGCCCGTCGCGGCGATCTGCCACGCCGCGCTCATCCTCGCCGCGGTGGGCGTCGTCCGCGGCCGAACGATGACCGCGTATCCCGCGATCCGCCCGGAGGTGGAGAGCGCCGGCGCGACGTTCAAGGACGTCGAGGTCGTCGTCGATCGAAACCTCGTCACGTCACGCGCGTGGCCCGACCACCCGGCGTTCCTGCGCGAATTCCTGAAGCTCGTGCGGGGCGAAAAGTCGACGAAGCAAGCCCTCGCCGGCACCGGATCGAAGCGCCGCTGAGCCGATCGATCGCGACGACTCGTCGTCGCTGAGGCTCGTCGAGGTCGGCGCCATGGGCGGGAAGACGGCCGCGCCTCCCCACCTGCCGACCTTGCGGCGGAGCGGCGGCGTGTCACGTTTCCTTTCACTCGCGGCCGCCGGCGCAGCCCCTTCGGCGCCTGGCCCGGCGCCGCGTCAACCCGTGTGATTCGAAGGATTCTCGGCCATTTTCGTGCAGTTTGGCGATGTCGCCATTGCTCGCTCCATGGGCCGACTCGAGCGCGGCACGACGGTTGCTTTCCAGACCTCGACTTGCCGGGGAGACTCAGGACTCAGTCGACGTCCCGTGTTGGGTGCTTTGGATCATTTGTTCGTCAGGGGTTCGAAATCGAAAACGGAAGGAGTCACTCATGACCTCTCGCTCGAGTCGTTGGCTTGGATCTTCGCTGTTCGCTGCACTGTTCGCGACGATGTTCACTTCAGCGGCGTTCGCCCAGGGCTTCTGTCAACGCGACAATTTGGACGGCCCGTGCTGTCAGCCGACGCAGGTCGCGCTGCCGCAGTTCCCGAGTCGCTCGGGTGACATCCGGTTCATCTGCTTCGATGGATGCGCGCCCCGCATCGATCGCAACCTGTGCGTCGACTTCGGCGCACCGCAGCCCGCACAGCAGGGTGGCGCGCTCGTCTGCGGCGTCTACCTGATCCGCGTCCAAGTGAAGACGTGCGGCGCGGCCGCCCAAGTCCTCTGGTCGGGCACGATGCGCGCGCACTACGCGCGCAACTGGCTCGAAGTCGACAACAACGGACGGCAGCTCGGCGTGTGGCGATTCCTGCTCAACGGCGACCTCGTCCCGTCTCAGTTCCTGCTCCAGCAGGCGGGACAGAATCAGTGCGTCGTGCCGCGCTGCTACTTCCAATTCCAGCGCGTCTACTTCACCGGGTACTTCGATTACGCCCGGGATTGCCAGACGGGTCAGTGGACGACCGCCGGCGCGCTGAACCATGACAAGGACTTCATCGATCACGCGGGGTTCACGGTGCGGCCGGCGCCCGCCGGCGGCTTCCACCCGACCCGCTCGTTCGATTTCGTCTGGCCGTCCGCGGGCTTCATGACCGATCCGGTGAACGGACCGTTCAGCCAAGGCCAAGTTCAGCCGCTGCAGGAGTCGTTCCGGAAGAACAACTGGCCGACCGTCCCGAACATCTGCCTCTTCGAGGAGCCGGTCGGCGGCGGCGGCATCAACCCCATCAACCAGTACTGCCCGTGCAGCGCGTTGCCGATCGCGCCGCTCCAGTATGCGGACACGAACGTCGACGTCGTCGGTCAGTGCGGCTCGCAAGTCGTGCCGGCGAACGGTGCGCCGCTCCCGTTCATCCAGAAGAAGATCGGTTTCTGGTCGAACCCGAACGCGTACCCGGGCATCGAGTACCTGAGGATCGACCAGGGCTTCTTGAACCACCGAGACGGTTGCAATCCGGCGAATCTGGGCAATCAGTGGTTCGAAGGAGTCGAGACGCTGCGTGGCTTCCAGACCATGTCCTACACGGGAATCGTTCTCGGCCAACAGTTCGAGGACTGGGGAAGCTCCAACGGAGTCGGCGGTGCGGTGCTGATTGGCGCCCCGCACGTGACCTGGTTCCTCACCGATTTCAACATGTTCTGATCGCGACTCGCGAAGTTCGAGGGGCGGCCCGCCGCGCGGCGGGTCGCCCTTTTTTTCGCTCTGCGCTCGACGAGCCAAAATTTTGGCCTTCAATCATTGACGGCCACTCCTTCATCGGTTAATTTTTTGGCCTATCCACAAGGAGGAGGCAAACCGCGTGGCCGGCCATCACCTCGAGCACTTGAGCCGTCGCGAGCGACAGATCATGGACGTCGTCTACGTGCGCGGCGAGGCGTCCGCCGCGCAGGTCCGCGAAGGCCTGCCCGACGCTCCCACGAAGACCGCGGTGCGCACGCTTCTCCGAATTCTCGAGCACAAGGGACACCTCAAGCATCGCGAGGTGGGCAAGACCTATCTCTATCGGCCGAGCCGGCCGCGAGCGCTGGCCGCCCGATCCGCGTTCCGCCGCGTGCTGCAGACGTTCTTCGCCGGTTCTCTCGAGAAGGCTCTCGCGTCGCACCTCACGGATGCCGCGACCGACCTCGACGCCACCGAGCTGGCGCGACTCGCCGACTTGATTCGCGACGCCCGAAAGAAAGGACGCTGACCATGACGGACTGGGGGATTCAGTCGTCGATCGGGTTTCTCGTCGAGAGGTGGCTGCCGGTTCTCGTCGACTCCGCGTGGAAGGGCGCGGTTCTCCTCGCGCTGGCGAGCGTGACGACGCTTGCATTGCGACGCGCGTCGGCCGCGACGCGCCATCTCGTGTGGACGGCGGCGATCGGCGGAGTGCTTCTTCTGCCGCTGCTTTCCGCAACGCTGCCCTTGTGGCGCGTGCTGCCGCCATCGCTCGGAAACGCCGCTTCATCCGTCGAGCCCGATCGTTCGCGCACCGGCGTCCCCGCCGCGCATCACGACGCGTCGACCCATGAGATCGCGGGGAACTCGGCCAAGCGTTTCGACGGGATCGACCGCGCGGCCGCCGTTCACCCTGCGGGCGCGCGCGCGGAAAGCGCAACGCCGAACGTTTTGCTCGTCGATCCTCGCGCGTGGCTCCTCATCGCTTGGGCACTCGGTGCGTTCGCCGTGATCGCCTGGGTTCTCGCCGGATGGGCGCGGATGTGCTGGCTCGTCGAGCATTCGCGCCGCGTGACCGACGGCGGCTGCCACGCGGTCTTCGACGAGATTCGACGCGAGCTGGGCATCTCTTCACGCGTTCGACTCATCGAGGGACCATGTGGCGCGATGCCGATGGCGTTCGGCGGAAGGACGGCCACCGTGCTCCTGCCGCACGACGCGGAATCGTGGCCGACGGATCGCCTGCGCACAGTGATCCTGCACGAGCTGGCGCACGTCCGGCGCCGAGACGGCGTGACGCTGCTGCTCGCGCGCGCAGCATCCGCGATCTTCTGGTTCCATCCGCTCGTCTGGATCGCGACGCGGCGACTCTGCGTCGAGCGCGAGCGCGCCGCGGACGACCAGGTCTTGCGCTCCGGATCGGAGCCGACGGACTACGCCGAGCATCTCCTCACCGTCGCATCGGGTGCGCGCTGGCACGCGCTGTCGACCGCGGCCGGAATCGCGATGGCGCGCTCGACGAAGATCGAAGCCCGGCTCCAAGCAATCCTCGATGCGACGCGGAGCCGGCGCGAACCGTCGCGCGGCGTCGCGGCGCTCGCTTTTGTCGGCGCCCTCGCGATGGTGACGCCTTTGTCCATGGCGTGCGCGACGACCGACGATGCGCAGCCGATTGGACCCGCGCCAGTCGCCGCTAAGTCGCCGGCGACGCAGACCCGCGGAACTGAAGAGGCCGTCCTCGAGGGGCTGCGCTGGCTCATGCGTCATCAGAACCCTAACGGCTCCTGGAGCGCCGACAAACTGAGCGAGCGCTGCCTCCCCGAATCCACGTGCGTTGCGAAGGACGAAGTATTCGCGCCCGAGGCTGTCGAGGGCCTCACAGGGCTGGCCCTGCTCGCATTCCTCGGTGCTGGCTACAGTGACGAGTCTCGACAAGTGATCGTCGATCCCGTCACGAAAAAGCGCCTCACGATTCGGGACACCGTGAAGCAAGGACTCTCGTGGCTGACACAACATCAGAACGAGGACGGCTCCTTCTCGGATCAGCGCAATTTCATGATGTACAACGAAGCGATCGCCACCCTCGCAATGTGCGAAGCCTACGGACTGACGCGAAATCCACTTTGGCGAGACTCCGCACAACGCGCCGTCCGATTTCTCGTCGACGCGCAGCTCCAGAACCCGAACGGCTCCGGAGCCCTGTGGGGCTGGCGGTACCGACCCCGGTTCGACCTCGAGAAGACGAAGCCGCGCGACGTCAATGACCCCAGGGAAGCGGCGGCCTACGAGAAGCTCCTTCACGAAGCGGACACGTCCGTGACGTGCTGGGTGATCATGGCCCTGAAGTCGGCCGTCCTCGCGGACTTCGAGGTTCCACAAAGCGCGTTCGACGGTGCTCTCGACTTCGTGAAATGGGTGACCCCGCAGAACGGCAACGGCTTGGTTGGTTATCTAGCTCCGGAAGGAGCGGGCGGAACGATCGGCGGTCCAGGCGACCAGTACGACTATCACGTCGCGACGATGTCGGCGCTCGGCGTGTGCATTCGCACGTTCATCGAGCACAACCCGAATGATCCCTTCCTCGATCTCGCTGCCAAGCAGCTCCTCGAGGACCTTCCGTTGATCTCCAAGGACAAGTTTTCGATCGACTACTACTACTGGTACTTCGGCAGCCTCGCACTTTACCTGTTCGATGGTCCTGACGGTCCACGCAAGACGGGCAAGTACTGGGGACCTTGGAACAAGGCGGTGTCCGAGTCGATTCTCAGCCTTCAAGACAAATCGGAGACGTCGTGCTCGAAAGGCGGCTGGCTCGTCCGCGACCGCTGGTCCCACGGGACCGGACCGCTCTACCAGACGGCGATCAACGTGTTGACCCTCGAGATCTTGTACCGATACGACAACGCCCTGCACCTCAGAAAGCGCCCGCGCTAGATTTCGCAATCGCAGTCACCGTCGCGCTCGAGATGCCGACCGATTCGCGTGACAGACGAGGGCGCCGTGCCCCGCCTCCAGCGAGTGAGTCGAGAGATGTGGGTCTCAGCCAGGGGCCAGCCGCGCGAGCGGCTTATCGATTCGGCTGCAGATCGGCGACTCCAGTAGTCCCGACGCCTCGAACACAGTAGGCGACGCGCACATTGCCTTCGACGTCGGGAACGGGCGCCGATTCGGCTTGCTCACCGTAGCGGTCGCGACCCGGTGCGGATAACATCGGCACGACATGGAAGCCGGCGAAGCGAAGATTCAGCGCGTCCTCGAGGGCAGCAAGCAATTCCTCATCCCCCATTTCCAACGTCCCTATTCGTGGCGCGAGGAACAGTGGAAGACACTCTGGCATGATCTTGAAGAGCTCCTGGACGATCCACACTCCAAGCCCCACTTCCTCGGGCCGATCGTGTCCGCACCGGCCCGCTCGGTGCCCGAAGGTGTTGAAAAGCGCCTTCTCATCGATGGGCAGCAGCGCCTGACGACGTTGATCATCCTGCTCATACTCGTGCGGGATCAGGCGCGTAACGTGGGAGAAAGCAAACTCGCCGACAAGATTCAGGACCTCATCACGAATCGACACGAAGAAGGCCATGACCGCTACAAGCTGCTGCCAACGCAAGGCGACGATCCGGCAGATAGCGATCGCGACACGTTCATTCGCCTCATCGAAGGGGGTGAGCGGCGGCCATCAAAGACTGGCATCAACGCCGCCTACGGATTCTTCGCGACTAAGCTCCGACGTGGGGATCAATCGAACCTCGAAGCGCTTCAACGAGCGATTACTTCAAGGTTGACACTCGTAAGCATCATCCTTGACGAGAAGGACAATCCTCACCGGATCTTCGAGAGCCTTAACGGCAAGGGGCGCCCGTTGTCGCAGGCCGACCTCATTCGGAATTACTTCTTCATGCGCCTCCCCGAGCCAGAGCACGACCGCGTTTACTTGGATCTGTGGCGGCCGATGCAGAAGCGTCTCGGAGAAGAGGCGTTGACTGACTTCGTACGCCACTATCTCACTCAGTCCGGCACGGTCGTGCGAGAGTCCGACGTCTACTCGGGGCTGAAGGCGATCGTCGACGATGACTCCACCAAGTCGCCACTCGAGCACCTCACACGGCTCAATCGCTTCTCGGAGTTCTATGAGGTGCTGTTGCGCCCTGAGAAGGCGCCGAGCAACGCACTCCGCGAACGGTTGTTGCGCCTGAATAGGCTCGAAGTGACGGTCGCGTACCCGTTCGTGCTGCGCGTATACGCTGATATGGCCAGCGGCAGTCGCGCCGAACCCGAACTACTCGCTATCCTCGATGTGATCGAGAATTTCATCGTTCGCCGGTTCGTTGTCGGCGTCCCCACGCATGGCCTCAACAAGATCTTCGCGCCGCTTTACGATCAGGCTGGGTCGGAATCCGACTTCGTCGAGGCCATCAAACGCATTCTTGCCAGCAAGAACTGTCCGCGCGACGACACGTTTCGCGACCGTCTCGCGGCCGCGCGGCTGTATGGCAGTGGTGAGCGGCGAGAGAAGACCCGCCTAATCCTAGAGTGCCTGGAGGGGAGACTGGGACACAAGGAGCGGGTCGAAACGTCGAGCCTATCCATCGAGCACGTCATGCCGCAGTCACTCACTGATGGCTGGAAGGCGGAGCTCGGTGAAACCTGGGACGAAGACCACGAGGCCCTGCTCCATACCCTCGGGAACCTCACCCTCACCAGTTACAACCCAGAGCTGAGCAACTCGCCGTTCATTGAAAAGAAGCAGCTTTTCGCAGTGAGTCACATTGAGTTGAATCGCTACTTCGAGAAGGTTGATCGTTGGACGGCGAAAGAGATCGAGCGCCGATCTGAAGTTCTGACCGAACTCGCAGTGTTACTCTGGCCGTACTTCGGTCCCGAACAGGAGTCAGTCGAGTCCGCCGAAGCAGATCAGGTGTCCGTGAAGGGAACGGTGCCCAACCTGGTGTGGGTCCGCGAGCACTCGACCCCCGTTCAGTCCTGGGCTGAAGTAGCGATCGTGATGCTGGAGAGCATCGCCGCCATTGGCGACGAGGAGTTCAAGCGGGTCGTCGCCGATCTGCCGCGGATGGTGAGCTTCGACGCCGGTAGCTTCCGCAGGTCAAGCCGCCCTAGGCGCCTCAACAACGGTGCCTATGTAGAGACAAACCTTTCAGCCTCATCGATTCACAGGCTGTGCGTGCAGGCGGCGCAGATTGCAGGCATCGGCCCTGACGAATGGCAGGTCGTATACAATTCTATCGGACGCGTTGGTGACGAAAATGAGGCTGGTAGTGCTGATCCACCGACTCAACTGAAGCAGTTGCAGCTCGACTTCTGGACTCAGATGAAGCCGGCGTTGGCCGCGACAGGCAAGTTTCCCAACCTCCGATCTCCACACCCGCGGCACTATTACGACATCGCCCTGGGTCGAACCAACATGTACCTGTCACTGACCGCAGTCGTCCCGGAGCACCGCGTATGCGTCACGATGATGCTGACCGGGGACGATGCTAGTCTGGTGTTCAAGGAACTGGCGAAGGCGCGCGAGGCGATCGACGATGGGATCGGTGCTCCGCTCGAATGGGACGCCAGGCCTGACAAGCGGAACAAGCGCATCAAGCTCACGCACGAGGTCCGGCTCATCGAACGCGGAACCTGGCAGGGGGCCATCGAGTGGCTCACGCGCACAGCAGTGGCGTTTCGTGAAACGTTTGGTCCACGGATTTCTGAGATTGATGTGAAGACTCTCCGGCTCTTGCGGGAAGAATAGACGGAATGAAGTCGACGCTGCAAGAACGACGTCCCTTTCAAGACTCGCCGATCCCTTCACGAGAATGGTCCGTCGCCGAATCTCTGCGACGCGATTCGCCACTCTCATTAGCGCGGTCGCTGTGGAATTCCGGCCTCGGCCAACGCTCGGGCCAGGAGATCGGACAAGTCGAGCGACTCGGCCCATTGCTCAAGGTACTCGAGGTCCAGTTTGTCGGCCTGGGCCTTCAGCACTCCGAGCAGATCGCGCCACTGCCGGTCCGAGACGCCGCCGCCGCGGCGATACCACTCGAGTTTGTCGAGCACGATGTCTTCGGGAGTCGGCAAGAAGAGTGATTCAACGGGAGAGTCGGCAATCGCCGTTCGCCGTCGCCGCCGCATCTCCTCACGAGCATGGAGGTCGCGGATCGGAAACGCGTCGACCTTCGTCATCGTTGCAAGGTCGATGATGTTGAACGACGCTCGACGGCGAATGGCATCGCGGATCGTCGCGTCATCCGCGTAGAAGTCGGCGCCCATCGCCGCGACGAACGAGTCGACCCGATCCTCGGTCAGGTCCGCGACGAAGTCGACGTCCTTCGTCGAACGAATCTCCCCGAGAAGCGAACTCGCGACCGAGTCGGCCACGAAGTACGGGATGTCCAGTCGGTCGAAGATGCCGGCGACGACGAGTGCAGTACGGACGTAATCGTTGGTCAACTCAGTACCCAGCCGCGAGAGGATCCCAATCGAAGAGCTTGATCATCGTCTCGCGATCGAGGCGCTGCGAAGCGAGGCGCAGTCGAATCTCCCGCTCCGTAGCGTTCGGATGACGCTGCCGAATGCCGGCGCGGCCGAGTTGCTCGCACGCGTTGCAGAGATCGGCGAACATCCGCGCCTTCTCCGAGATCGGCATGCGGGCGTACGCCGCGAAGAGAATGCGCTCGATGGCCGGGCTCGTGTCGGCGGACTGCGTCTTGTAGCCCGGCGGAGTGGGAAGCGCGGCGAGCCGCTTCGCTTCCTCCTGAGTGATCCACATGACGGACGAATCTCGCACGACCCGGGAAGCGCGGTCAACCGCGCGTCGCTCGATTCCCGCGCCGCGGTGCGCTCTCGCCGTTTGCGACGGCGAGATCGTTCGCGGTAGACGAAAGAACCGTCCCGCGCGTGGCGAGACGGTTTCGTGCGTTCGTTCGGTGGCGGACTATTTGTGGTCGTGCAGCTGCTCTTGGTACGGCGAGTTGTCGCCGTACTTGGCGTTCGCGGTCCAGCAGCCCCAGCCGCCGCCCGCCGCTTTCTTTTCGGGGGTCAGGTGGAAGTTCGCAAAGTTCGCTTGGAGTCCGCTCAGGTCCCACGAGTAGCCGATCGACGCGTCGTTGAGCGTGTGAACCTTCGCGTTGCATTGAGTGAACGAGTCGCCCCAGGCGTCCATGATCCCCGAGCTCTTCACCGGCTCGGTTCGTCCCGGGTTGACGATCGCGCAGGTCTCGATGTCAAGGATGCCGGGGATCTTGCACGAGTAGCCGAGGCCGTCGGGACTGAGCGCCGTGGTCATCGGCACCTTGCGCATCCCGACGAACTTGCCGGCGAGGAACGCCGCTTTGTCGCCCCAAGACTTGACGTCGTCGTTGAGCATGTCGCCGAGCGCCTTGTATTGCGCGTCCGTCGCCTTGTCGGTGACGTAGACGTAGACCCAGTTCTGGTTCACGTCTTCGCCGAAGCCGCGACCGGCGATGACCCAGGTGATGCCGCTCACGTCGGTGGTGCCGAGGTAGCCCTTGTCGATGTGGATGACGTCCGTGTGATCGCAGCCGTGGCAGCGCATCGGCTTCTTGTTGATGCGGCACGGACATGGCGACCCGCAGCAGCAACCGATCAGACGCCAGCCTTCGAGGTCGAACGACTCGCCCTTGGAGGCCGTTCCACCACCGAGTCGGCTCGAAGCGCACGAGGTCGCGAAGAGGACGACGACGACGAGGAGAATACCGAACGTCAGTTTCATGGGCTCTCCTTTCTATCTATCACTAGGTAGGTACCGAGATCCAAAAAAAGGAACTCACTTCGAAACCGCCTTCAACATCCATTGGCCTGCCGACGCGAGGCGCGACTCGTCGCCGAACGCGCGCGCCGACATCATGGCTCCTTCGAGCGTGGCGAACAGCACGCGCGCGGCGTCCTTCGGCTCGCCGTCGAACGAGAGCACTTTCGATCGCCTGCCCTCGTCGAGCGTTCGAGCCAGCCATCGCTCGCATTCGCCGAAGAACTCCTTCACTTGGAGCTGAACGTCACGGGGAAGCGTCCCGTACTCGACGGCGAGCATTCCGCAAAGACACATGCGATCGCCCATCCGCAGCGTGGCAACGAAGAGTTCGATGAACGCCTTGAGACGACGCTTGGGATCGGGAGTGCGCGCTTCGATGGCGTCCAGCGCCGCCTCGAACTGCTTTCGATAGCGAAGCATCAGCTCGCGCCCGAGGTCTCCCTTGGTCGGAAACCAATAGTGGATGCTGGCGCTCTTGACGCCGACGCGCTCCGCGAGATCGCGAAAGCTGAAGGCGTTGTAGCCGCGCGTTTGCGCCAGCTCCTGAGCGACGTCGAGGACTTGGTTGCGGGTATCGGTCTCAGCCACGCCGGCAATCTACCTGGAGATAGGTAGATGTCAATGAGCAAGAACGCGGCAATCACTCGAATCGACGAAACCCGTTCGCCGCTACTCGTCCTCGTGCGCCCCGGGCTTCGCGAGGACCGCGAAGTCCTCAAGGGTCGTCGTGTCTCCCTTCACCGTGCCGCTCGTGGCGATCTCCTTCATTCGCGCAACGAGAACTTTCCGCTCCGCTACGTTCCAAGAGTGAGGTGGAGTTCGTCGCGCGTGGTTATAGGACTCGCCCGCCTCACCCGCCGGAAGCGCGGATTGAAACGAAGTAGTTCCGCGGGACGAGGCAGTCCGCAGTAACTCTCGTGCTTTCGATTGCAAGTGGAGTTGGCTCGCTCGAGTCGGCATCAAGCACCAAGTAGAAAAAGTAGTTCGCCAGCGCGCGACTGCGTTTCCATTCGTTTTGCGTCAGAAAGAACGAAAGCTTCTCGCCAGATCGGCCTGCCGCCTTGACCTCGATATAGTGCGGAGTGCCATCGACTTCGTAGGAGAGAATGTCGTAGCCATGGGCTGGTTCATCCCACACAGGCCTCACCGCCTCATTCACACTTGGGTGCCCTGCTTGCCGCAGTCGTTCCCGCTCCGACCTCAAGGCGACGTCTTGTGCGAGTCTTCCCAGGCGTCGCCGCGCCGCATCTCTCCGTCGGAAGTCCTCCTCGTCGACGACATCGAAGTCGGTTTCCTCGGTGGGTTCTTCCGGCTCTCGCTCGATCGCTTACAGGTCCGTCAGGACCCTGGGCGGCGGAATGACCGGAGGCGGTTCCGATTCGGGCAGCTCCCGCCTCACCCGTATCCAGCAGAACGAATGGGCGTCGATCAGCCGCGCGTCGGACGCCCCATCTTCGTCGCGGAGCGCGCGCTGCACCTCGAGGAGTGCCGCATTGTATTGGGCGTAGTTCTCCCACGAGCATTGATGGCTGGTGACGACCCCGATCTCCAGGAGCCGGAAGGCCTCGTCGAACGTCGTGGGCGCGATCGGCATGAACCGGTTCCAGTCTTTCAGGAAGAACAGGTAAGCAACGAGGTCGTACCGATCCCCGGCCAAGAGGCGAAAACTCTCGAAGGCTTCGGCGTCGGCAATGCGCCCCTGGAAGAAATCCAGGAACCATTGCTCGAAACGCCCACGGACCGCGTTGTCGGTCGCCGCGTCCAGGAGCGCCCGATGAGACCGGCTCTTGTGGCCGTATCGATTCTCCCAGGCGACGAGATTGTTTCGCAGCTCGCGCGCGGGGTCATCGATTTCGATCGCCCGGATGACCTGAGCGAGAATGCGGCCCTGGCCGACGTCGTGGTGCTTCCAGTCGGAAAACGCCAGCAGCCGGACAGCCTCCTTGCGAACGGCTTCCTTTTAGTCCTCCCACTCTGCCGGCAATCCATCGCGGAACGACTTGAATGCCTCACCACCGGAATGGTGGCGCACTTGATCGGTGAACCGCGAGAATTGCCGTCGGAAAGTGAGAGCGGAGAGTCGCATGTGGTCAGGCGACGGTGCGTGGAACGTGGGTTCTGCGAGCCGCCGGCTCTCCGTTGGAGTCATTTCGTCACCTCCCCGCTTCGTGATGAGGGATCAAGTCGCACGATCACGCCATCCGCCAGGTGCAGGTATCGGCCGGATGCTCCCGTTCGCTGAACGATCGCGGGCTGCTCATCCTCGTGCGCGCCGACCTTCGCGAGAACCGCGAAGTCCTCGAGCATCGTCGTGTCGCCCTTCACGTCTCCGCTCGGCGCGAATTCACGATCGGTTATTCGGCTTCGACTCCGACGGAAAGGGCGCTTGGCGGGTGGTGTCCGCGGCCGGTTTGACGCGTCGCAGCGAGCGCGACTACTCTCTCGCGATCCGCCACCGATCGAGAGGAGACGGGCGACGTCCTGCAAGCTGCTGGAGAATGCCTGCCTCGAGGAGGCGTGTGCCAGCACGGGGTCCATTCGCATGAACGTTTTCGAACTCCGCAGAGGCTTGACCCACGACTATTCACGGTACGTCCAGAGCTTCATTCGCATTTCCGACGACCAGTTCCGTGACTTCGTCCTTCCCAACATCGACGCCGGTCTCTTCGTGGCCGGAGCCTCTCATCCAACTGAACCCGTCGTTCGAGCCCGTGCTGCCGCCGGACGTCCTCGGCATCTACGTTTATCTGCCCACTACGGGAACGTGACCCGATGAATTTCCGCCAGCTGAAGAAGCTCGTGCGCACCGGCGAGAGTTCCCGCGTCGAGTTCAAGAAGTCGACGGGCGAGCTCCGTCAAGGACTCCAAACGCTCTGCGCGTTCTTGAACAGCGACGGCGGAACGGTGCTCTTCGGTGTGAGCCCGCGCGGCGAGCTCGTCGGTCAACAAGTCGCCGACTCGACACTGCGAGAGATCGCCCAGGCGATGGAAGGTTTCGAGCCTTCCCTGCAGCCGACCGTCAAACGCATGGCCGTCGGCGGCGGCAAGGACGCGATCGCGATTTCGGTCCAGGGTCAGACTGGCACGGTCCCATTCACCTTCGATGGCCGCGCGTACACGCGCGTGCAGAGCACGACTCGCCGGATGCCACAGGAGACGTACGAGCAGCTCCTCCTCGAGCGGGCGCACAGCAAGCGCCGCTGGGAAAACCAGGAGGCCGAGAACACGTCGATCCGTGACATCGATCGAAGCGAAGTGTTCCGCATGATCGATTTCGCGCGCGCGGAGCCGGTCGTCTGGGTGAGCCGGTCGCCCGTGACACGGGCAGCGTTCTCGATCGCCTCGGCCTTCGCGAAGACAGCCGGGTCCTTCGAGCGGCGGTCGTCCTCTTCGGCAAGCGCTTCTTGCCCAACTTTCCTCAGTGTGAGCTTCGGATGGCGCGCTTCCGAGGCGTCGACAAGACAGAGTTCCTCGATCAGAAGATGCTCCGTGCTCCCGCGATTCGTTTGCTCGAAGAGGCCGAGATCTTCTGCCAGCGGCACTTCCCTCTACCGGGTCGGATCGTTCCCGGGCGCATGGAGCGCCTCGATCGCCCGCTCATCCCGCCAGATGCGATGCGCGAGATCCTCGTCAACGCGATCATCCACCGCGACTACTCGAACGCCGGTGGTTCGATGGCGCTCGCGATCTTCGACGATCGCGTCGAGGTGTGGAGCGTCGGTCGGTTCCCGAACGGAGTCAGCCCGCGGGCGCTCTCGCGCACGCACATTTCGGTGCTTCGGAACCCTCTCATCGCGGAGGTCTTCCACCGATCGGGGCTGATCGAGAAGTGGGGGCGCGGGACGAACCGAGTGATCGAGATGTGTCGGGCTCATGGCATCGCACCGCCCGAGTTCGAAGAGGTGGGGCCGGCCGTCCTGGTCACTTTCCGAGTCCCTGTAGGTATGACGGCCCGTGTCACTGACCAAGTGGGTGACCAAGTCACCCCACATGTCACCGAACATGTGACCGCACATGTCACCGCACAAGTTACCGCACATGTTCGCCGGCTCCTGGAAGCTGCCTCGGAGCCCATGTCCCGCGAGGCACTCCAGATGCTCCTTCGCTTGAAGCATCGCCAGCACTTCCTTCGGGCCTATCTCTGGCCCCTCCTGAAAGCTGGCTGGCTCGAGATGACCCTGCCCGAAAAGCCGCGCAGCCGTGAGCAGCGTTACCGCACGACCGAGGCCGGACGCCGCGCGCTTGAAGAGTCTCGACCGTGAGGACGCTTGCGGGAACTCTCCACGACCGTCACGACCGAAGGCGCGATTCTGCCGGCCGATCTCCTCCAGCGCGTCGCCGACGGCGACCGCCACCTCAAGGGTCTTCGCTCTGACGACTACCACCTCTCGGGCGAGACGATCGGCGAGGCCACGAGTCGCGCATGGAACCGGATGCTCGTCTCGTGTCAGTTGGGCGATTCATGAGCTCCTCGCAGATCGGCGTCGATGCAATCAGTGCGGAACTCGGTTACACGTCGGTAGCAACCTACTCTCCGCGGGAAGTGACGACCTATGAGCGAGAGTGAGGAAATCAAGGCCGTCGAGCTGGTTCGTCGCATTCGTGACGAGCAGGCCAAAAAGCTCGCGGGTCTCTCCGAGGCCGAGATCATCGAGTTCTATCGGCGCGCGGGAGAAGCAGCGCGTGCGGATGCTCGCACGTGGCGGGCGGAACACCCGCCATCGGAACCGCGGAACTGAACAGAGAACGAAATCCGGCGAGCCCCGGGTACATCGTGCCCGCTACTCTTCGTCCACCCCGCTGAGCTTTGCGATCACGGCGAAGTCCTCGAGCGTCGTCGTGTCGCCCTTGACCGTGCCGCTCGTCGCGATTTCCTTCAGGAGGCGGCGCATGATCTTTCCGCTGCGCGTCTTCGGCAGCGCTTCCGTGAAGCGGATGTCGTCGGGCTTCGCGATCGCGCCGATCTCCTTCGCCACGTGGTTCCGCAGCTCCTCGCGCAGCGAGCCCTCGGTGCGCACGCCGGCGCGCGGCGTCACGAACGCGACCAGCGCTTGTCCCTTCATGTCGTCGGGCCGCCCGACGACCGCGGCCTCCGCGACTTTCGGGTGCGAGACGAGCGCGCTCTCGACTTCCGCCGTTCCGATGCGATGCCCCGCGACGTTGAGCACATCGTCGATGCGGCCCACGATCCAGAAGTAGCCGTCCTTGTCGCGGCGCGCGCCGTCGCCCGTGAAGTAGCAGCCCTTCACGTCGCTCCAGTACGTCCGTCGATAGCGGTCGGGGTCGCCCCAGATCGAGCGCAGCATCGACGGCCACGGCCGGCGGATCACGAGGAACCCGCCGACGTTGTCGGGCTGCGAGTTTCCCGCGCGATCCACGACGTCTGCAACGACGCCGAAGAACGGAAGCGTCGCAGTGCCGGGCTTCGTGGGCGTCGCGCCCGGCAGCGGCGTGATGAGGATCGAGCCGGTCTCGGTCTGCCACCACGTGTCGACGATCGGGCAGCGGCCGTGGCCGATCAACTCGCGGTACCACATCCACG
>JACOTG010000238.1 GCA_016178505.1 Planctomycetota bacterium | reverse complement strand
CGAATGTCGCCGATTCCTCCCAGTCCTTGCGCGAGCCGGCGAGCGAGACGATCGAGTCGGCGAGCTTCACGCCGTCGTGCGCGTCCACGAGGCGCACGCGAACCGGAATGCCTTCGTCCTTGGGCGCGCTCGCCTCGAGCAGGAGGAACGCGTCCGCCGCAACGAGCGCGCCCGCGGCCGCCACCGAGTCGCTCGTCGACGAAAGCGACAGCACGAGCGCCCGCTCGCGCAGGATCTTCGACAACTCGAGACGCTCGACCAACGTGACGGCGCTCGATTGCAGGAGCGACGCTTGCACGAGATCGAGGAACTCCGGCGGCACCGCGCTCGCCGTCCCGACGTCCAGCACCGCGAGCTTCGGGATCGTCGCCTGTGGACGCGGGTCCTCGATCGCAACGGCGAGGAGCGCGGCGAACACGAGGTGAAACACGATCGGCTACACCTTTTTCTGCACGAGCTTCGGCAGCAGGCGATCCGCGATCTCCGCCGCGGCCCTTTCGAGCGCGGCCTTGCCGGCGAGCTGCTCGCCGAGTCCCACGATCACGGCGGTCTGCCGATCGACCGCGATGACGCGCCCGGTCTTTCGCTCGACCGCGCGAACCTCGACGCGGCCCTTCACGCTCGCGAGTTCGCCGCGGCGCGTGAGGAGTTCGCTGACGCCCTCGCCTTCCAGCGTGACGTCCGGCAAATCGGTCGCGCCCGACTCGAGCACGACGAAGCCCGTCTCCTTGCACAGACGCGCGAGTTCGGTTTGCGCGGCGGGGTCGAGCTGGAGCTGTCCAACGTGGCGCTCGCGAACTTGGATCCGCACGCTCGGCCGCGCGCTGTCGCCGAGCGCCGATCGAAGATCCGCAATGCGATCCGCCGGCTTTCGCTCCTTCGCGACGAGTTTGTCTCCTTCGGACTCGATCTTCTTCGCGATCTTGCCGGCGAGCGAGTCGGTCAAGGTTGCCAGGCTCTCGTCCTTCTTCCCTTTCACGGACTCGCCCAGAACCACGCTCGTTTCCGTGCCGATGATCTTCGCGACGACGTAGATCGTTCCGGAGACGTCGAAGACGGATCCGGTGACGAGGATCCGCGCGCCTGTGAGCTGCCCGACCTGCACGGATGTTTCCGGGGACACGATGCCCGAGAGGTTGAGCTGGTGCTCATCGAGCGTCTTCGCGAGATCGGCGCGGTCGACGAGGTAGAGCGACGAGTCCGCCGCAAGCGAAGCGAAGAGAAGCTGATCGACTTTCGCCGCGCTGCCCTTCTCGACCTCGCCTTTCTCCTGGAACGGGAGAAGCGCGACGGGCAGGACTCTCGTCGACGCGGCGCGATCCTCCACGGGCGGCGCGAGCGCCGCGGCGCGGCACGCGAACGAAAGCGCCCATGCCGCGAATGGCATCGTCTTCAGGATCATGGTTTCACTTTCATCTCGAGGAGCCGCGCGAAGAAGTATCGCGGGCTCGGTTCCGATTCCCAGGCTTCGATGAGCGCGAGGCTGCACACGATCACGCGGCCCTTTCCGGCGCCGTAGCGCGCTTCGCACCACGCCCAGCCGCGCGCGCCGGGCGTCGCCTCGATCGTGGTCGAGGTTTCGTCGCTCCGCAATCGCAGAGTGCTCGACGACGTCGCGCCGTCCGGCAGCCAGCCGACTGAGTCGAGTCGATCGTCGAGATCGCTCACCACGCCGGGTCCGCGCAGGCGAAGGTCGTCCGGCCGCGGCAGCGCGAGCGATCCCGAGCGCGGCGCGAGCACGAGCACCGGGACGCCGCGCTCGACGCAGTCGTCGATCGCACTTGCGAGGCCCGGGTGCGCGTCGAGCGCCACGCCCTCGCCGACGATCACGCGGCCCGCCGCGACTCGCGAAATCGATCTCACGTCGGCGAGGCGCGAGTACGGGATCCCGAGCGCGTCGAACGCTTCCCGCGTCGTCCTCGAGGGATCGAAGAGCGCGAGGCCGAGATCGCGCAGCCACTCTCGCCGCCCGGCGAACGGGTCGTCGCCGAAGATCCAAATCGACCGCTCGGCGGAAGCGACCGCTTCGTCGCTGCCCGACTCCGCGACCGACGCGAACATCGTCGCGGGCAGAGCCACGCCTTCGGTGAGCATCGGGATCGCGACGGGGACGTCGATTGCGGTCGAGCCATCCGCGACGGCCGACAGTGCCTTCTCTCCTCGCGACACGGTACGACCGCTCACGACGAGCTTCCACGTCAGCCGCCCTTCGAATCGCCGAGGGCTCCGAACGGCGAAAATGTAATTGGCGATCTTACGCGCGAAGACCGCGTTGTGATCGGTCTGGATCTCGATCGAGACGTCGCCGCCGAGTACGGCAGCGAGCAGTAGGCCCATCATCACATTGATCCTTACGTCGGCACCCAGCGCAGCGCCAAGCATCGCGACCATTACGACGATAATCCCTTCTTCGAAAGATCTTGCACGATCTCCACGACTTGATACTCCACGTCGCCCGTCTTCATCTCGAGCACGCACTTCGGGGCATTCGCGTTCAAGAGTTCGCTGCACAGAGACGAGATCGGAACGGGCGCCGCGAGCGCGAGCGATGCGTCGAGCGCGATGCGGCCGTCGCCGGCCGGGTACGCCCAAATGCTCATCCGCGAACGGGCGTCGAACGCGAGATCGACCCGCTCTTCGCACCGCGTGACGAGCGTGCGCTTCCACGCGAGCGTCCACTCGCGCGATCCCGCCGCTCGCGAAAGGACGACGACGCGCACGAGAAGCGGGGCCGACGCGGATCCATCGTCGGACGCGATGCCGAGCTGCACGTCGCCGCCGTCGTCGTCAATCCAACGAATCCGATCGCCGAAGACTTCTTCCATTCGGCGGAACAGGGCCGCGCTGCGGCGAAGCTCCGCGTCGGAGAGGCGAGCGAGCGGCGATGAATTGTCGTTCGCGTCTGCCGTAGCCCTTCGCGACGGCGCGATGATCGCGTACAAGACGAGCATTGCCGCGACCGCGACGGCGGCGCCGCCGAGCGCCCATCGCCATCGATGCCGGTCGCGTGGCCTCGCGACTTCCGGAAGCTCGACGAGCCGCCGAGAACCGAGCGCGTCGGTGACGCGATGACGAAGCTCGTCGAGACGCGCTTCGCCTGGAGCTTGCTGCGATCCCCAGCGTGCGAGAACGTCGTCGAGTGGTCGCTTCATGGCTTCAGGATCCCACCGAGCTTCTTGCCCAGGATCGCGCGGGCTCGATGCACGCGCCAGTAGAACGTCGGAAGCGCGCACTGCGAGATCGCGGCCGCCTCGGCCATCCCCATTTCCTGAAGAGCCGTGAGCACGATCGCCGATCGCAGCGTCGGCGACAAAGACGCCAGCGCCGCGTGGATCGCGTCGTTCACCTCGGCCCCGAGAAGTCGCTCGTCTGGCGCGGCGCCAGCGTCGATTTTCTCGTCGAGCGGACCGCTGTCCATGCGCCGAAACCTCGTCCTCGCGGCGAGGAAGCTCTGCGTCGTGTGCACGGCGATCGTGTAGAGCCAGCTCGAGAATCGGGCCGTCCCGCGAAACTCGTCGAGCCCGACCAGCGCGCGACAGAACACCTCTTGAGTCAGGTCGTCCGCGTCCGCATGGTCGAGAACCATCTGGTAGATCATCGACCGGACCTTTCCGATGTGCCGACGGACGAGCTCGTCGAGCGCGTCGTTCTGCTTCCGCTCCCGGTACTGCCGCAGGAGCGTCTCGTCGGTCGGCGTCGTCATGTCCTTCCTTCGGATCTCGAGCAGAGTGGACTAGTCAGGAGCCGAATCCTTTGCGGGTTTCTTGGAGAAAACTCGCCACGGATCGTACGGAGCCCCCGTCGAGGATCGCACGGGGACTTGCATTCAGGCGAGTGATTGGAGGGACGGCTCTCGCTGGGATGAGGGGCGAGGGGCGAGGGGCGCCCGATCTTTCACGAAGTCTCGGTTAGAATTCTTGGCGACGGACCTCATAGAGGAGGACTGCTCGAATGGACGACCGCGCGATCGTGGCCCGTTGCCTCGCCGGCGACGGTGCGGCGTGGCGTCTTCTTCACGAGCAGCTCGAGGCGCTGTGCCGCGAAATCGTTCGAAGTGCGCTGCGTCGGGGTGCAGTCCTGTCAGGCGAAGTGGACGTGGATGAAGTCACTCAGGATTTCTTCGAGCATCTCGCCGAGTCGGGCGGGCGACGTCTCGGGCTCTATCGAAGCGACGCACCGCTTCGCCACTACGTCGCGGTGCTCGCGTCGAACTTCGCGCGCGCGCGCGCCGACGAAATCCGACGACGACGCGTTCGCGAGCAGTCGATCGACAGCGTGAGCGAGCCCGTCTCGCGCGCGAGGCCGGCTGAGGAAGTGCTCGAGCACGCCGAATCACGCGCGCGCCTCGATGCCGCAGTCGACGCACTCGCGCCGGCGGATCGCTTGCTCTTCGATCTCTTGTTCCGCGACGGCGTCGAGGTCGAAGCGGCTTGTCGCATCCTGCGCATCAGCGCCAACGCGCTCTACGTGAGAAAGAACCGACTCAAGGAGCGCTTGCGCGACAGCCTCGATCCATCCCGTCGCGCGGCGAGAGCGAGAGCCTGATGGCCGATCGTTCGTTGGATCCACTCGAGAAGCAGATCGCGGAGCTGCTGCCTGCTTCTCCGGGCAACGCGTCCGAGTCGTGCCCGTCGCAGATGGAAGCGCTCGCGCTCGTCGACGGTACGTTGGACGCGGCAAGTGCGGCGCGGGTCGAGGCGCACCTCGCGTCGTGCGCTTCGTGCCGCGGCGCGGCGATCGACTATTCGCGAGCCGGCGGCGGCGAGGCCGCGGCGACGAGGCGCGGGCCTCGACGACTCTGGTTAGCGGCAGCGGCGGTCCTCGTCGTTGCCGTCGGCGTCGGTTTCGCCGTGCTCTCGTCGTCGCGCCCACCATTGGTCGAAGTCGAGATGCGCCTCGAGTCGACTCGCGATGCCGCACCCGCCAAGGTCGGCGACGGCTTCCACCTCGACGTGCGCCCGCAGTCGAGCGCGATCTTCTATGCCGCGCTTCTGTACGACGCCGACGGGACGTGCACGTCGCTCGTGCCGACAAACGCCACGCTCGGCCCGCCGCTCACGCTGGAAGCGGGCATCGAACGACGATTGCCTCTACGACCCGATGTCTTCGTGTTCGGCGACCATCCGGGCGAAGTCTCGCTCCTCGCCTTCTCGGCTACGAAGCCCCTGCCTGCGGGGGAGTGGGCCACGTTCCTGGAGCGACTGACTCACGACCAGTTGAATCCGCTCATCCGTGACTTCCTCGACCGCCATCGTGGATCGTCGCTGTCGCTATCCAAGCTGACGATCGTCCGATGAGGAGCGGCGTCGCGTTCCTCGCGTTCGCGACGATCCTGGCTCTCGACGCGCGGGCCGACGACGTCGATCCGTTCATCGGGCTCATCCAGCGCATGGCCACTCCGCCGCGCGACGACGAGAGCTGGCGCGACCTCGAGCGCTTCGCCGAAGCCAACGCGTCACGGCCCGGATGTCGAGATCTCGTTTCCGTGCTCGCCCGCGAGCGCGAACTCTTGAGCGAGCCCGCGAGCGCCGAAGAACGGCGACTCGCGGCGTTGCGCGACAAGGCGCCCGACCCGGTCGACGACGTCCGTCCTCCGCTCGGCCTCGCGGGCATCCTCTTCGCCCTGCGTCGAGGCGATGGTCTGGCACGAGCGGGACGCTTCGGCGAGGCCGAGCCGCTCCTCCGACAGGCATCCGAGGCCGCCGAGACGATCGGCTGGCCGCTCGCACGAGCGCGCGGTGATCGCGTTCGCGCGGACTGCCTTTCGCAAGCGGGCCGACTCGACGAGGCCCTCGCGCTCCTCGACCGTGCGCAAAAAGAGTTCGACGTGTTCGGCACCGACGTCGATCGAATCATGACCGCCGGCGGCCGGGCGCAGATCCTTCGGCGAATGGATCGCCCCGCCGACTCGCTTGCCGTCGCGGACGCGCTCCTCACCAGCGACGTCGCGGGCCGCATTCCCTTCGCGGCCGTCGACGCTCAGCTCGCGCGATCGAACGCGCTCTTCTCGCTCGACCGCCTCGGCGAAGCCGCGGATGCCGCGCGCGAGGCGCTGCGTGGCGCCCTCGAGATCGGCGAGCCCGACCGTCAACTGATCGCGCTCTCGGAGCTTGGCTCGGCATTGGCGCAGCGCGGCCGAACGGCGGCGGCACTCGCGTGCATCGAACGCTACCTGGAACGGGGGCGGCGCGCGCACGCCATGGGCCACGTCGCGACGGCGCTGGAAACGCTCGGCAAGCTGCGCACGGTGCTTCGCGACCCCGACGGAGCGCTCACCGCGTATCGCGAGGCGATCGAGATCTGCGAGACGACCGGTGCCTCGCGTCGCGCCGCCGCGCTCCGGCAACTCGTCGGTTCGACGCTTCTCGCGAAGGGCGATCTCGCGGGCGCCGAGCGGGAGCTGCGTCGCACGCTTCGAAGCGCGGCCGAGCGCGGGAATCGCTCGCTCGCCGTGGACGTTTGCCGATCGCTCGCAAAACTCGCCGAACTCCAAGGCGACGTCGAGCGCGCGCTGTTCGAGTACGAGCGCGCCCGTTCGCTTGCCGCGCGAATCGGCGATCACTTCTGCTTGCAAGCTGCGCTCGGCGACTCCGCAAATCTCGAAGCGAAGCTGGGACGTGCGCAGGAGGCGCTGCCTCGGTTTGCAGAGGCGATCGCAATCGCTCACGAAAAGCACTTTCGAGGCGAGGAGACCGAACGGCTCGCGCAACGAGCCGGTGCGTTCGCGCGGCTCGAGCGATGGCGCGAATCGCTCGACGACTGCCGTGCCGCGCTCGATCTACTCGATGAGCAGCGAAACGGGCTCGGAGAACTCGAGGCGGAGGGACTGCAATCAGACGAGGCCGGGGTCGCGTCGAACGCCGCGATCGCCGCCGATCGACTGCTTCGCCAGGGCGGCGAAGGCGCCTCGGATCTCGCGCCGATCGTTTTCGCGCTCGCCGAGCGCAGCCGTGCGCGCACGCTTCTCGAAGCGCTTGCGGCGGCGCGCGACGCCTTACGATCGCGCGTTCCGGCCGACGCGCTCGCCGCCGAGGCCGCGGCGAGAAAACGCGTGACCGCGTCGCACGCGGCGCCGTCCGACGGCGACTACGCCGAGTGGGTTCGCGCCGTTGGGCGCGTGCAGCGCTCGCTCGCTGCGGCCGGGATCCCCTCGACCGCGGCACCGATCACGCTCGAAGCGTTTCAGTCGCAGCTCGCCGCAGATACGGCGTTCATCGACTATGTCGACGCCGGAGACGATCGCCTCGCGCTCGCGCTGACCCGACGAACCCGTCACCTCGCCGAGATCCCCAAACGGGCGGAGATCGACGAGCGCGTCTCTCGATTCGTCGAGCTCGCATCGTCGCCGCTCTCTTCTTTGCGCGACGTCGTCGAGACGGGCACGCCGCTTCGCGACGCGCTCCTCGAGCCGTTCGAATCGGATCTCGCCTCGGTGTCTCGGCTCGTGATCTCGCCGTGCGGATGTCTCGCGCGGCTTCCCTTCGAGGCGCTTCCCGATCCCGTTTCGGATGCACACGGCGAGCGATTCGTCATCGATCGCTACGAAGTCGCGTATGCGCCGTCGGCGTCGATCGATGTTTGGCTTCGCGGTCGCGGAAACGTGACAGGGACGGGCGCGCTCGTCTTGACCGCGCCGACCGCGACGGGACTCCCCGAGCTGCGTCACGCGGAGTCCGAGGCCGATGCGGTCTCGGCGTTCTTCGACGCGCGGGAGGTTCGCCGCATCCCGAACGCTCGCGAAGCGGCCCTGCGCGCCGTCGTTCCCGTGATCGCGGGCCGCCGCTTTCGAGCCGTGCACTTCGCTTGTCACGGAAGCATCGAGCCCGAGCGGCCGCTGCTCTCGGCTCTTCGCCTCGCGCCGGAGCCCGACGGCTCGCCTGACGACGGACGCCTCACCGCGATCGAAGTCTCGCGCCTTCGCATTCCCGCGGACGTCGCCGTGCTCTCGGCCTGTCGCACCGCCGAAGGTCCCTGGCGCGCCGGCGAGGGAGTCGCGGGGCTCGTTCGCGCGTTCATCCTCGCCGGCAGCGATCGCGTCGTGGTGTCCCAATGGAGTGTGGACGACGAGGCGACCCGCGCGCTCGCCGTCGCGTTCTACGAAGGGCTTTGTCGCGACGGGCTGTCGCCGGCCGCCGCGCTTCGCCGAGCGAAGCTCGCGATTCGCGCCGCGAACACGCGAGCCGATGGAGCCGTGGCGAAGCGCGGATCTCTCGAGCCGGCGACCGTCGCGACGCGAGCCGACTGGTCACACCCCTACTTCTGGTCGGCCTTCGTGATCTGGGGCCGCACCGACTGATCGAGACTCACGGAAAGTCGAACGGTCGGCGCACTTCCGTGATCACGGATTGGGTCGCGTGATCGGTGAGGCGCAGGATTGCCTCGTACCGACCTCGCGGCTCATTGCCGTGAAACGTGTGACGGAAGACGCGAACCGTTCGCGATTGCCCGGCCGGCACGAGAACGTTCGACCGCGTAACAACGGGAATCGTTGCGCCTCGCGGGAGCCGAATCGAGAACCTCGCGTCGACGCGAGCTGCGGCGGCGCCGCCCGTCACGGTCGCGTTCACGTCGAGCATTTCGCCGACGGAGATGAAGGGATCGTTGAACGAGAGGCCCGCGGAAGGCCCACCGAACGGGAACATCCCCGGCGGGAAGTTGGTCGAGTCGAGCGCGTCGAGGTTGTCGGAGAGGACGGCGAGGCCCGCGATCGCTGGAGGAGCCGCCGGCAGCAGCGCGCCGTTCACTCGTGCGCCCGGATCGAGGCCGAGGTCGACCTCCTCGTACGAGACGAAGTTCGTCCCGACGGGCGCGCTGTCGACGCTCGCGTAGAAGATGTCCCCCGCAGCCGCCGAGATGGCGCCGATCGGCGGGAACACAGGTCCGGCCTCGAAGTCGACCGCCGTGTACTCGAGGCCGACCGAATCGGTCGTCACCGAGAAACCGACGCAGATGCTCCCCGGTGGAAGTGCGGCGCCGAGGTACTGAGTGATCGAAATCGTCATGCCGGGACCGATCAAAGCGCCGTTGCCGGCGGGCATCCAAGGCCGCATCGCAAGAATCTGGTTGATCGTGTTCGTGATCAGGAGCCGAACGTCGGGGCGGACCCAGAGGATCAGCGCATCGAGATCGTCGGTCGGCATGAGTCCGAGCGTCGCCTGGTCGTCGACGAGGAGGTTCACACCGCCCGCGACCGTCACGCCTCCGACCCGCGTGAGCACGGGCGTTCCGAAGACGTCGCCGGCCGCTTCGCCCGGGCTCGTCCACGGGCCCATGCCCGCGCCCGCGTCGGCGCCGAGCGACTCGGCCGACACGGCAGTGCCGGGTGCTCCGAGCGCCCACGGATCGACGCTGAATCGGAACGAGATGCCGGGCGCATCGTCGGAGACGATGGGCTCGGCGTAGATGCTGGCGCGCAAGTCCCACGGCGTCGGGGCGGGAGCCAACGGCGGTGGAAGGAACGCCGGCGCCAAGTCGACGTCGATCATGGGGAAGTAGTCCTGACCGAACGAGAACGCATCGACGTCGTCTCGCGGAGGACCGGGGACCATTCACGAAGGCGGCGGCACACCGGTTCCCGCGGCGAGGCCCATCGCGATCGCCTCGAGGATCTGGTTGTTCGTCCCGTCGGGCGGCGCCGGCACGGGCAATGCCGGTGGAAACGGAGGCGACTGGAACATCACCGCTTCGGAGGGAACGCCTGCGACGTCGTAGTCGTTCACGTCGCCGGGCCAGATCGTCGGAAGCCCGAGCGCTCGGGCGACGGGACCGAAAGGTGGGCCGAGCGGCCCCGTGCGAACGCCGAGCGCGAGCATGTTGCCCGGCTGCGGGCCGGCAGGCGGAGTTGGAGGCAGGCCTCGCGCATCGCGAATGCCTTCGGTCTGCGGATCCACGGGCCCGTTGACCGAGAACGTTACGGGGTCGTCATCGGGGATCGGATCGTACGGCAGGTCGCCTGCGCAAACTCGACCGCCGCCGCCGGTGCCGCCCGGTCCGAGGAACGTGCCGCCGCGGACGAAGGTGCCCGGACTGGTAGGCCCGAGATTCGTCGCGGTGCTGACGAACGCGATCACCGAGCCGTCGCTCGAAACTGCGGGCCGTAGATAGCCGCTGTCATTGTCGCCCGGATCGCCGGTGACGCTTCGGCTCACGCAAACGGTCACGCCCGTCACTCGATCATGCGCGTACGCCTGAGGCACTCCGTTCACGTTCACCTGAACCAGATTCGTCGCGAAGCTGCGATACGCGATGATGCGGCCGTCGCCTGAGATCCCGCGCGGTCGCGCGACTCGTCGGGCCAAACGTCGCGGTAACCACGACGAAGGAAGGTAAGCAAATCTACTTCGCCGGGGATCTCTTCTTCTGGTGGCGGGACCACGGGAAGGACTACGACCGTTACTCGCTGTTCGAGGAGTGGAGCCAGCGCGACTTCGCCCGAACGACGGTGATTCCCCTTTACGAGTCGGCGTCGAAGCACGAGTAGATAACCGATCGAGGAATCGTGTCAGACGTCACGTCGGCGAAAAACAGGTCGGACGGCCCTATACTGAGCGAATGATCGACGAGTCGCTTCCGGGCGCCGACACTGTGCGCCAAGGCATCCACGATCTCGAGAAGGGTGTGGAGTCCGTGCCCGCGCTACTCGTCTCGATCGCTTCATCAGCATTGCGCGACGTGGGCGTCGCCGTGCCTGCGCGCACGATTGCCTCGCCCGAGTTCCGCCTCTATGAGTTGCTATCCGCCGAGTTCGGCGACGGCGCGCACTCGAAGTACAACTCTTGGACCCGCCGACTCACGAGCTTTCTCAGGGCCGCGCGATGCGTCCGCTAGTCGACGCCGATCGCGTTCGTCAGTTCATGCGTGCGCTCGGCGGTGAAGTGCGCGAAACAACGCGCGTGTATCTCGTCGGCGGCGTTTCGGCGGTCCTGTTGGGCTGGCGAACGAGCACCGTCGATGTCGACCTCAAGATCATTCCGGACGAAGGAGTGCTGCGTGCGATTCCGCGCCTGTCGGAGTCATTGAAGATCAACGTCGAGCTCGCGTCTCCCGATCAGTTCATTCCTCCACTTCCGGGTTGGGAGGATCGAAGCCGGTACATCGCCCGCGAGGGAAAAGTCACGTTCCTGCACTTCGACTTCTACTCGCAGGCACTGGCAAAGATCGAGCGTGGCCACGTGCGCGATGTCGACGATGTAAATCAGATGATTCGGCTCGGTCTCGTCGAGCCGAAGCAGGCGCTCGACCTTTTCGCGAAGATCGAGCCCGAGCTGTATCACTATCCCGCGATCCACCCGCCGACCTTTCGCCGCGCGGTCGAGGCAGCGTTCGCCGACTCGCCGAGCTAACGCGCACGTCAATCTCGGTAGGCGAGGATTGCTTCCATCGCGGGATCTCGATTCGCGACGAACGCCGCGAACGACGGCGGCGTGTAGAGCATCGGCGCGATCCACGTCCGGTGATCCATCGCGACGGAGTTCTGCCAGTAGAGATCGCTCACGGTCGCGCGAAGCTTGCTGAAGGGGAAGACGATCGGCACCGACTCGCCGATGAAGTTCGGGCTCGAGCCGGTCGGCTCGCCCACGAAGATCGCGTTCGTGTAGCGCTCGATCTGGCCCGCCGCGCACATCGCGGCCGAGAACGTGTTGCGGCCGGTGATCACGAAGAGCCGGCCTTGCTGGTCGATCTTTTCGCATCGCACGAGGCACTCGATCATCGGTCGATTGAGGAAGTTGTTGCCGCCCGAGTTGAACCGAAGGTCGAGCACGAGGCGCTCCACGTCCTTCGACTGCACCGTCTCCTGCAGCCGCTTGCAGAACGCGGCGAACGGCTCCACCGGGTCGTCGGCCACCGCGTTCCACTGCACGTAGACGATCTTCGAGTCGGGCAGCACTTCGAACCTGTAGGGCTTCTTCGTGTCGCGCAGGTAGAGCGGGGTCGGCGCGGTCGCGTCGCGCCGCGCCGAGACCCAGTCCGCGGCGGGGTCGCCCGCGTTCCCCTCGAGCGTGACCGTTTGCGTCTCACCTTTCGCATTCGCCACGGTGAGCGTGAAGTGCGTCGCGTCCGAGACGAGCCCGAGCCCGTTCAAGATCCACGGGCGGCGAAGGAGGCGCGGCGCGATGAAGTGCGGCCACAGATCGTTGTCGCGGCTGATCACGGGGTCGAGCGACTTCAAGACCTCGTCGATCGGACGATCGCCGACCTTGACGACGCGCGTGCCGGCGAGGCTCGCGCGCTTCGGATCGGCGGCGACGATGTAAAGCCCTTCGGTAAACTCGTCGAATTGCACGGGCACCGCGTCGTGGGTCTCGCCATGCGGATCGCCGACGGTGAGATGCGTGTGGCCGTCGCCCGCCATCGCGAGAAGCTTCATGAACGCGACCTTGATCGCGTTGTCGGAAAGCTTCGGCAAGTCGTCGCGCAGCTTCGCGACCGCGGCGGCGAAGCCCTTTTCGCTCGTTCGACGGTACGGCGAGAAGTGCAGGCGCTTCATCTCGCGCACGAGCAGCGCGAGATCATATCGCCAGCCCTCGTCGCGCGACATCTTGGAGACGTCCGCCGTGAACAGGAGATCGCGGAAGCGCGGATCCGTACGCAGCGATTCGAAGTCGGCGTCGGCTCGCGCCGCTTCGAGGTCGCGGAAGCCCAGGTCGAGCGCCTTCTGCAGCCACTCGAACGCCTTGTCGCGCTCGCCGAGGCGCGCCTCGCAGCAGGCGACGTTGTAGGCGGAGTTGAAGGGAAAGTTAGCGCCGAGCGTCATCGCTTTTTCGAACGCGGGTATGGCGCCACGGAAGTCCTGAGCGCCGTATCGCGCGATGGCGAGCTGGTACCACGTGTCGGCGTCGCAGGGGTTGAGAGCCACCGCGCGCTCCAGCATCGCGGCCGCCTCGGCGGACTTGTTCTCGCTGACCTTGCCCTGGGCATCTCGCACGAGCGTGCGATACGTGTTCGCATCGGCGGCGCTATCGTCGGCCGAAGCGACCCCGCACGCGGCAAGCACGACGACGAACGGCGTCATTCGACGGATGGATCCTGTGAAGCAACGCGACATGATGGCCTCCGATCTCTATCTCCGGCGCGTGCAGAAGCTCGGACGCCTGGATACGCAACCACGCCGATCGGGTTGGCGCATCGCGTGGAGAATGAGCGCAGCAGACCGAATCCAATCCGCGAGCGCGCCACGTGAGCGAATCGCGTCGGGATCGAGGCTCAGCGATGGCGCAAGCGCAGCGTGGCCTCCGAAGAACCGCTTTCGGAACAGTCGACGGTAACGACGACGTCATTGCACGACGGGATCGCCGGAAGTTGGAAAGAGCCATCTTGGTGAGCCGCCGTCATGACGCTGAAGTCGAGGGCGCGGCCCCACGAGGATCGCCGATCGGCGTAGCGGAAGGCGCGCACGACAGCCCAAACGCCGGCGCCCTGCCTGTCGACGACACGGCCGCGAACTACGACGCCTTCGTGAAGCTCGATGCGCGGAAGGTTCATCTCGTACGCGAACGCGTCGTTCGAGAATCGGGCACGCACGGCTTGGTGACTCGGGTGCACGATCGTCATCTCGAACGACATGGGCTCCTCGCTCACGATCGTCGGCACGATCGCGAACTCGAATCGCCCTTCGTTGTCCGTCTGGAGTTCGTCGCTCGATTCGTTGAGGGGTTGCATACCGGACGGTCGCTCGACCCTCGCGCCGGCGATCGGCGCTCGGGTGTTCGCGTCGATGACGGCGCCGCGAACGACGAAGCCCTGCTGGACGTAGAACTCGAGCTGTCGGATCTCGCCGTTCTCGAGCGGCCGATCCGTGCGACGCTCGCGACGCGTTAGATAGCTCCGCCGGAAGTCGCCGCTCGTCACGCGCGGCGTGACGACTGCCTCGGCGACGAGCGCGCCGGTTGGCAATTCCAAACGCACGTGCCCGTCGCTGGAAATCTCCGCCGCGACGCGGCGCTCGAGCTCCTGCCGCGCTTCCGGCAACATCGAGCCGAGATCGTCGACCGTGAAGTCGAGAGCCACGAGATCGACAAAGCCGAGATCGACGCTCCCTTCGCTCACCGCTGCGTCCGTATCGAGGAGTTTCACGATGCCGTCGACGAGCGCGAAGTCCGGCCTCGGCTTTCTTGGTTCATCTCGACCTCGAGATTCTGCGGGATGCCGCGCGACTGAAGTCTCGTTGATCGAGGGCGTGTGATGGGGCGCCGCTACCGACGGCGCGTCGATCGCGGGTGATCGATGCGCCGATTGCGCCGCCGGATCGCGCCGCCGCGTCACAAGAACCATGACGAGTGCGAACACAACCACGATGCTGATCAACGTCCAGCGCTTCGCGTTCATGCGCGGCTCACTTCACGCTCACGGGAGAGGAATCGGGAATGCCAGCGCTCGGCGGAAGTTCGCGGCCAGCTCCGCGTGCGACCACGCCGACGGATGCACGCCGAGTGCCGCAAGCCAAGCGGCCGGATACGTCGCGACGACGTAGATCGCGATCATCGCGACGCCGAACCGAAGGTGTGCGCGACGGTGGTCGAGTGTGGCTCGAATCACGTCGCGCACCACCCAGTACGTGACCCATCCGAGCGAAGGCAGGAGCAATAGAGTGCCGAGCGTGTGGCCACCGTAGAAAACGGCCCCTACGCCGGGGATGACTGCAACGCCGAGCGAAACCGCGGGGAGCGCGAGTGCGCGCGCAACGAGTGCGAACCGCCACGAGCCTTCGGGCGCGACTCGACCGTGCTGCGCGATCCGCCGTGCGGCACGCTCGCGATCGTGCGGTCGGTGAAGAAACCAGAAGTCGGGCATGTGCCTCCGAGCTGCGAGGCGGCGTCCGTCACACCAACATCGTCTTCAGCGCGGGCGAGATCTCGTAGCGGGCTTCGGTCTTCTTCTTGACCTCGGGCTCGGTGACGCCAGGGGCGAGCTCGACGAGGACGAGGGCCTTCGGCCCGACGTCGAAGACGGCGTGGTCGGTGATGATGCGGTGGACGACGCGCTTGCCGGTGAGCGGCAGCGCGCACTCGCGAAGGAGCTTCGGCTCGCCGTCCTTGCTGGTGTGCTCCATCGTGACGACGACGCGCTTGGCGCTCGCGACGAGGTCCATCGCGCCGCCCATCCCCTTCACCATCTTGCCGGGGATCATCCAGTTCGCGAGGTCGCCTCTTTCGCTGACTTGCATTGCGCCGAGGATCGAAAGGTCGATGTGACCGCCGCGAATCATGGCGAACGACTCGGCGCTCGAGAAGTAGGCCGCGCCCTTCTGCTCGGTGATCGTCTGCTTGCCGGCATTGATGAGGTCGGGGTCGACTTCGCTTTCGAGCGGGAATGGTCCGATGCCGAGAAGTCCGTTCTCGGACTGCAGGAAGATGTCGATGCCGGGCGGAATGTGGTTCGCCACGAGCGTCGGCATCCCGATGCCGAGGTTCACGTAGAAGCCGTCGCGCAGTTCCTGCGCCGCGCGTCGAATGATGCCGTCGCGATCGAGCGCCACGCTATTTCCCCTTCCGCACCGTGCGTTGCTCGATGCGCTTCTCGTACTTCGCTCCCTGGATGATGCGCTGGACGTAGATGTGCGGCGTGTGGATGGCATCGGGGTCGAGCGAACCGACTTCGACGATCTGTTCGACCTCGGCGATGGTGATGCGCCCCGCGGTCGCGATCATCGGGTTGAAGTTGCGCGCGGTCTTTCGATAGACGAGGTTCCCGTAGCGATCGCCCTTCCACGCCTTCACGAACGCGAAATCGCCCGTGAGCGGCCGCTCGAGCACGTACTCGCGTCCGTCGAACGTGCGCACTTCCTTTCCCTGGGAGACGATCGTGCCCACCGCGGTCGGCGTGAAGAAACCGCCGATGCCGGCGCCGCCCGCGCGGATGCGCTCGGCGAACGTGCCCTGCGGCACCAGCTCGACCTCGAGCTCCTTCGAAAGGAACTGCCTCTCGAACGTCGCGTTCTCGCCCACATAGGTCGAGATCATCTTCTTGATCTGTCGCGTCTGCAGGAGAAGCCCGAGGCCGAAGTCGTCGACGCCCGCGTTGTTGCTGATCACGGTGAGATTCCGGACACCCTTGTCGCGCAGCGCCGTGATCAGGTTTTCCGGGATGCCGCAGAGTCCGAATCCGCCGACGAGAAGGGTGGCTCCGTCCGGAATGTCGGCGATCGCCTCGGCGGCGGATCGGAAGACCTTGTTCATGAAACGCTTTCCCTCGGACGATGAGAGACGACGGCGAGCCGGGTTTCCAGACGAATCGGCGGATGTTAACGGCTGCCGAAAGTGCCGTCAACCGACGCCGGAGGCGCCAAGAACGGGTGGTAGAATCGTCGCCCATGTTGTCCACGCCGCAGGAAGCGAGTCGCACGACGGGACCACGCCTCGAGCGTCTGCGCCAATTCTACGAGCGAACCCTTTTTGAGCATCCCCTCACCGGATTGCCGTGGTGGCGACGTTTCGTGTATCGATGGCTGCGCATCGCCGTGCTCGCCGTGCGCGGTTTCCAGCGCGAGCGAGGACACTTCCTCGCATTCGCGCTGACCTACATGACGCTCCTCTCGATCGTCCCGCTTCTCGCGTTCGCGTTCGCCGTCGCGAAGGGATTGAAGGCGCAGGATCGCTTGCGCCCGTTCATCGAGCAGCAATTCGGTCCGGGGCTGAAGGAAGTGACCGAGAGCCTCTTCGAGGCGGTCAAGAACACGAACGCGGCGACGCTCAGCTCCATTGGCCTCATTTTCTTCCTGTGGGCGGTATTGCGCGGGCTGTCGACCTTCGAAAGCGCGTTCAACATCATCTGGGGTGTGCGGCGATCGCGAAGCCTCGTCCGAAAATTCACCGACTATCTCAGCGTGCTCGCCGTGAGCCCGATCCTCCTCGTCGCCGCGATCGGCCTCACGGGCCTCATCACGACGTCGACGTTCGCAAAGGAGATCGTCCCGTCGGGCTTCCTCCGAGGGCTCGCTCGGTTGCTTCCGTTCGTTGTCACGTGGGCGGGCTACGCTTTCCTGTACAAGTTTCTTCCGAACACGAAGGTGCGTCTGCGTTCGGCGATCGTCGGCGGCGTGCTCGCCGGCACGGCGTACCAGCTCGTACAGTGGGGCTACTTTCACTTCCAGGTCGGACTCGTGCGATACAGCGTGATCTACGGCGCGCTGGCGTCGCTCCCCATCTTCCTGATCTGGCTGCAGCTCGGCTGGATGATCGTGCTGATCGGATGCGAGATCGCGTACGTCTACCAACACGAAGACACGTTGCGCCTGCAAGGGCTCGTCGCGCGTGCGAGCGTCGCCGAGCGCGAACGGCAAGCGCTGCGCATCGTCGTGCGCGTGACCGACCAGTTCCTGAACGGCGGTGAGCCGTGGGACAAGAACTCGCTGGCGAAATCGCTTGGCGTGCACTACCAACTCGTCTCCGAGCTCGTCGATCGGCTCGTGGAGACTCAACTTCTCGCCGAAACCACGGGTACCGTTCAGCACATCGTGCTCGCACGCGATCCAGACCGGACTACCGCCGCGGACGTGGTCGACACGGTGCGCCGCTTCGGTTTCGCGTGGCCAGAGCAGACGGCCGACGACTCTCAGGTGCGCGTCGTCGATCGCGTGCTCGGGAAGTCACATCAGGCCGAGTCGGGCGTTCTCGGGCGATACACGCTGCGTTCTCTCGCGGATCGCTCTCGCCCGCAAACCGAGGAAGATCGCGAACCGGAGCCCGCCATCACATGACCGAGAATCCGTCCAGCCCGGCGCCGAATACGCGCCCCATGCGTCATCGCTGGGTTCACATCGTCTTCGGATTCTTCGCCGCTTCGATCTTCCTCGTGGTTTTCATTCTCGCGCTCTCTCTTCCGGAGGGCACCGAAGATCGCGAGGTTACGGCATGGGTCTTCACCGGCGTGCAGACGTTCATCCTCGGAACGTGGGTCCTGTTCGTGAAGTGGCTGAATCGGCGCGCAGAGAAGAACGCAGCTGCGGCCGCATCGGCGCCTCTCCCAGAGTGACGCCGGGCGCCGTTCGCCGGCGCCCGGGTTCGTGAGCGAGAGTTACCCGATCACTTCTTCGCGAGGTACTTCTGCGGGTCGGCCTTGAAGCCGGCGACGCAGTCGTCGCAGCAGAACTCGTACTTCTTGTCGCCGATGGTGACGAACGTCTTGCCGTCGACCGGATGACCCGAAACCGGGCAGAGCGCCGGATCTGGGTTGTCGTTCGCGACCTTCGTCACGCTTCCGCCCTTTGCGGGACTCTCGGTCTTCGCCGGTTCGCTCGCCTTGTTCGCGGACTCGCTGCAACCCAGCGCGAAAACGCCCGCCAGGGCGGCTCCGCCGACGAGCTTGAGCAATCGCATGGATGCCTCCTCTTCGTTGACGCCTCATCGAGACGGGCGCGCATGGGCCCGTCGAAACGCCAGAGTGTCGCGACCCCACGCAGGGCTGTCAAGCCGAGGGTCCAGGCCGACGGAACACGAACCGCTGGTAGAGCCACGCGAGGAAGAGCAGGCTCACGCCCAATCCGAGGAACGACAGCACTCGATAGAGATCGCGCAGCTGCGCCATGTCGACGAGGAAGACCTTTCCCACCGCGAGGAGCATGATCGCCAGCGATGCGAAACGCAGCGTTCGGTAATTCCCCACGATCCCGCCGACGAGCAGCGCCGTGCCGAAGACGATCCACGATGCCGAGTACGCGTACCGCTCCGCGGCGCTCGTGTCGCCGACGTCGAGGAAGCGGCCGTGAAACGCTTGTCGCACTTCCAGGGTGATGAGCACGAGCGAGAGAACGATCGACACGACGCCCCACGCGAGCGTGACCCAGAATCCGCCAGGGACGTTTCGACTGCGCGCGGCGAGCGCGAGCAGGAGCGCGGGCGCGCCGTAGACGAGGAGCAGCCCGT
>JACOTG010000237.1 GCA_016178505.1 Planctomycetota bacterium | reverse complement strand
TCGTCGAGCGTGATCGAGGGCCCGAACTCGAGCGCCGCGCGGATGTGCTTGTAGTACCGCTCGGTGTCCTCGCCTTTCACGGCCTGCACGGGAATGCCGAAGTCCTTCGTCAGAGACGCGGCGACGTCGTCTTGCGTCGACAGCGGGTTCGACGCACAGACGAACACATCCGCCCCGCCCGCCTTCAGCGTCCGGGCGAGGTTCGCGGTTTCCGTGGTGACGTGCAAGCACGCGGAGATTTTGATCCCCTGGAGCGGCTTTTCCTTTTCGAAGCGCGAGCGGATGAGACGGAGAACGGGCATGTCGTTGTCCGCCCACAGAATTCGCCGGCGACCTTCGTCGGCGAGCTTGAGGTCTTTGACGTCGGCGGCAGGGGTGGTCATGGTTATCGAACTCTCCTTTTCGTGCTCTTCGTCGATCGAACCGGCGTCGTCGGAACGCGGCCCTTGGGGCTCTTCGTGCTCTTGCTCTTTGGTGTGGCTCGAGTCGATTGCGCCGGTCTCGCCGGAGATCCGGGAGCCTTCGACCCGTTCGATCTCGCCGGGGACTTGCCGCCGGCCGCGCGTCGAAGAACGTCCGCGCGATCCGTCCGCTCCCACGTGAACGACGGCTCGGTTCGCCCGAAGTGGCCGTGGCGCGCGGTGAGGCGATAGATGGGACGGCGGAGGTCGAGCATGTCGATGATGCCTCGGGGCGTCAGGTCGAAGTGCTCGAGCGCGAGCGCCTCCAGCCGCTCCTCCGGAACCGTCGACGTGCCTTCGGTGGAGACGCGAACGCTCACCGGCTCGGCAATGCCGATCGCGTACGAGACCTGGATCTCGCAGCGCTCCGCGAGGCCCGCCGCAACGATGTTCTTCGCGATGTAGCGCGCGGCGTAGCACGCGCTGCGATCCACCTTCGTCGGATCCTTGCCCGAGAACGCGCCGCCGCCGTGGCGGCCGTAGCCGCCGTACGTGTCGACGATGATCTTCCGCCCCGTGAGGCCGGTGTCGCCCATCGGCCCGCCGATCACGAATCGTCCCGTCGGGTTCACGTGGTAGTACTCGACCGTGACCTGGGATTTGCCGTCCGGTCGCAACCACGACAGCTCACCCGACTGCCGCGCCTCGGCGAGACGCCTCACGATGTTGTGCGCGTACATGATCGGCGCCGGCATCAGCTCGGGCGTCTCGCGACACGCGAAACCGAACATCATTCCCTGATCGCCGGCGCCTTGCTCCTTGTGGAGCCCCTCGCCCTCCGTGACCCCAATGGAGATGTCGGGCGACTGTTTTCCGATTGCCGTCACGACCGAGCAGGTTTGGTAGTCGAAGCCCATCGCGGCGTCGGTGTAGCCGATCTCGCGCACGACTCCGCGCACGATCGACGGGATGTCGACGTAGCAGTTGGTCGTGATCTCACCCGAGACGAACGCGATGCCCGTCGTGACGAGGCACTCGCAAGCGACTCGGCCGCGCGGGTCCTCGGCGAGGATGGCGTCGAGTACGGCGTCCGAGATCTGGTCGGCCACCTTGTCGGGGTGACCCATCGTGACCGACTCGGACGTGAAGAGGTGTCGTCCACTCCGCATGACGATAAGAACCTTTCTGTCCCGGTCTCGCCGGGACCCTTCTCCCCCGATTGAAGATCGAAACGTCGATCCCTCGCACTCCCTCGCCGCTTCGGACGCGTCGCGTCAGGTGGCGCAGGGGGCCGCGCGAGACGCCGGGGTCGGCGGCTTAGGGCGCGCCGCGGAGGACCCGCCGCCCGCCCCCTCGAGCAACCGCTCGCGCAGGATGTCGAGGTTTCGCCGACTCGCCCCTTGATTCCGCTCGACGACGCTTCGCGCGCGCCGGCCGATGTCGCGCGCGCGCGCCGGATCTGAGAGCAGATCGCCGAGCGCTTGAACGAGCTCGGTTTCGTCCGACACCTGGATCGCCGCGACGTCGCGCAAGAGGAGGTCGACGCTCTCACGAAAGTTGTCGACGTAGGAGCCGAAGACCACGGCCTTGCCGAGCCCTGCCGGCTCCATCATGTTCTGGCCACCATGCGGAATCAGGCTGCCGCCGACGAACACGACATCGGCGACCGAGTAGATCCTCCCGAGTTCGCCCATGGTGGCGACCAGGATCACGGCATCGCCGCGCGGGACGGGCTGGTCGCGCTCGACGCGTGTGATGCACTTCCCGCCGCGCGCCTCGATGGCCAATGCGACGTCGCGCACTCGCTCCGTGTGACGCGGCGCCAGAACGAGGCGGAGTCCGGGAATCCGCTCACGGAGGCTGCGGTATGCGTCGAAAAGCGCGATTTCCTCCGGTTCGTGCGTGCTGCCGCCGACGAGGATGGCGCTCGCGCCGTCGAGGCCGAGCTCTCGCGCGACCTGCTCGCGCACCGCGTCGGCTTGCTCCGTGACGATCGTGTCGAACTTCATCGTGCCGGTGATGACGAGCTTCTCGGGCGAGACGCCCAATCGCCGGAGCCGATCGGCGTAGGTCTCGTCCTGTACGCAGTAAAGGTCGATGCGACCGAGCGGCTCCGAGAGCAAGTGCTGCCAGGCGCGAAATCCTCGAAACGATTTCTCCGAGATGCGTCCGTTGAGCAGCACGACCGGAATCCCTTCGCGATCCATCGACAAGAGGAGATTGGGCCAGATCTCCAGCTCCATCAGCGCGAACACCGCGGGTCTCACGCGCCGAATGGCGGAGCGCACGGCGAAGCTGAAGTCGAGCGGATAGTAGATGACTCGGTGCTTGCCGAAGCGGTCGCGCGCGACCTTCACGCCGGCCTTCGTCGTCGACGAGATCACGACGTCCCAATGGGCGAACTCGCGCTCGAACTCCTCGACGAACTTCGTCGCGGCCAGCACTTCGCCGACGCTGACCCCGTGCAGCCAGAGGCAGGGGCGCGTTCCTCTGCGACGACGTCCGAATCCCAAACGCTGGAAGATCCCGGCCCGGTAGCGCGCCGAGGTCGCCAACTTGAAGGCGAGATACGGAGACGCAAGGATCGCGGCCACGAGGTACACCGTGTCGTAGAACAGACGCAGGACGACGACGTAGCCGAGCCGCGTGGATGCTGGTGATTCCGCCATCAAGCGCTCGCTGCTCCGTGACACTTTTTGAACTTCTTTCCGCTTCCGCATGGGCAGGGATCGTTGCGCCCGGCCTCCTGCTTCTTATTCCGGATGGGTGCCGACTTGTCGTTCGGTGCCGGCTTCGGCGCCGAAGCGGCATCCATGCTCGCGCGGGTGTTCGTGTCGAGCGCGCCCATCGCGTGATGGACGTGGCTCGTGAAGTCCCAGTGAACGTCCTCCATGACGCGCCGCTCGCGCTCCTCGCGTTGTTCCACCTGGATCTTGAAGATGAAGTCGGTGACCTCGTCCTGCACCGAGCCGATCATCTGGTCGAACATGTCGTACCCCTCCTTCTTGTACTCGAGCTTGGGGTCGATCTGTCCATACGCGCGGAGGCCGACTCCGCTCTTCAATTGATCCATCGCGTGCAAGTGGTCTTTCCACTTCGTGTCGAACGCGTTCAACAGGAGAAAGCGCTCGATGCGGCGCATGTTGTCCGCGCCCATCGCGACTTCGCGCTCGTCGTAGAGCTTGTTGATTCGATCGAGGAGCCTGCCGCGAAGCGACTCGCGATCTTGCCCGGTGACGTCTCCTGCCTCGAGGCGGAAACCGAACTTCCGGTCGAGCGACAGGTTGATCGTGTCGAGGTCCGCAATCGCGTCGGGCGCGGCCGCGTCCCCGGTCGGCGTGAGGACTTCGTCGATCTTCGCCTCGACGAACTCCATCACCATCTCGCGCATGTCGCGCCCTTCGAGGATCGCCTGCCGCTTGTCATAGACGATCTTGCGCTGCTCGTTCATCACCTCGTCGTACTCGAGGAGGTTCTTGCGAATCTCGAAGTTTCGTTCCTCGACCTTCTTCTGAGCCCGCTCGATCGCCCGGTTCACCATTGGCGACTGGATGTCCTGTCCTTCCTCGAGGCCGAGTGTCTTCAAGATCGAGCTGACGCGCTCCGAAGCGAAGATGCGCATCAAATCGTCCTCGAGCGAAAGGAAGAAGCGCGACGAGCCCGGATCGCCTTGGCGTCCTGCGCGACCGCGAAGCTGATTGTCGATGCGGCGCGATTCGTGTCGCTCGGTGCCGATGATGTGCAGACCGCCGAGGTCCGGGACGCCCTCACCGAGCAGGATGTCGGTTCCGCGACCCGCCATGTTCGTCGCCACGGTGACGCGGCTCTTGCCGCCGGCCTTGGCCACGATGATCGCTTCCCGCTCGTGATTCTTCGCGTTCAGCACCTCGTGTTCGATGCCGCGACGCCGGAGCATGTCCGAGAGCTTCTCCGAGTTCTCGATCGAGACGGTTCCGACCAGCATCGGGCGACCCGTCTGGTGGACGCGGAGGATCTCTTCGACGATCGCGTTCCACTTCTCTCGGCCGGTACGGAATACGGTGTCGTTCTCGCTGAGTCGGCGCAGCGGCATGTTCGTCGGGATCGCGACGACGTCGAGCTTGTAGACGCGATCGAACTCGGCCGCTTCGGTCATCGCGGTTCCGGTCATTCCCGCGAGCTTCTTGTAGAGTTTGAAATAGTTCTGGTACGTGATCGTCGCGAGCGTCTGGTTCTCTTCGCGAATGCGAAGCCCTTCCTTCGCCTCGACCGCTTGATGCAGGCCGTCGCTCCATCGCCGCCCGACCATCAGTCGCCCCGTGAATTCGTCGACGATCAAGATTCCGTCGCGGCCGTCCTCGTCCTTCTTGACGACGTACTCGACGTCCTTCTTGTAGAGGTGGTGCGCACGAAGCGCTTGCTCGATGTGATGCGGCCACTCCATGTTTCGGCCCGTATAGAACGAGTCGACCCCAGCGAGCTTTTCTGCCTTTTCGATGCCTTCCTCGGTGAGGACGACCGTGTGCTCCTTCTCCTTCACTTCGAAGTCGGAGCCCTTCTCGAGCCGGCGCGCGATCTTGTCCGCGACGTAGTACTTGTCCGTCGACTCCTCCGCCGGACCGCTGATGATCAGCGGCGTGCGCGCCTCGTCGATCAGGATCGAATCGACTTCGTCCACGACCGCGTAGAAGAGTCCCCGCTGCACCTGATCCTGAAGGTGCGCCTTCATGTTGTCGCGCAGGTAGTCGAACCCGAACTCGCTGTTCGTGCCGTAGGTGAGGTCGCAAGCGTACTGAACCTTGCGATCGGCGTTGTCCATTTGCGATTGGATCGCGCCCACGGTCATGCCGAGCAGCTCGAAGATCGGCGCCATCCAGTCCCGGTCGCGGCGAGCGAGGTAGTCGTTCACGGTCACGATGTGAACGCCCTTGCCTTCGAGCGCGTTCAGGTACGTCGCGGTCGTGGAGACGAGCGTCTTGCCTTCGCCGGTGACCATCTCGGCGATCTTTCCCTCGTGGAGCACGATGCCGCCGACGATCTGCACGTCGAAGTGGCGCATGCCGAGCGTGCGTTTGCTCGATTCGCGCACCGCGGCGAACGCCTCGGGGAGGATCGCATCGCGCGTCTGGCCGTCCGCCAGCCGCTTCTTGAACTCGTCGGTCTTGGCGCGCAGCTCGGCATCGGAGAGCGCCTCCATTCGGGGCTCGAGGTCGTTGACCGCGTCGACGCGATCGGCGAGATCTTTGAGGAGACGCTCGTTTCTCGAGCCAAAAACGCTCTTCAGGCCCTTGCCGAGCCCTTCCAGCCAATTCGCCATGATTCCTCGCTCTGATCGATTCGACGTCGGATCGCGCGCCGATCACCCAATGGGCCAGTAGACCGCCGGCCGCCCGTGCCGAGCGCCCGCTGAATCATCGGTCACTTCAGCATGTGCCGAATGAAGGAGAACAGAATATCCTTCTGATACGGTTTGACCAAGAAGCCATCCGCCGCACGGACGTCCGACAGATCCATGCTGCACGCGGTCGCGAGGAGAATGGGCACCTTGCGAAACGCCGGAATCGCGCGAATCGTCGTGCAGAGTTGAATGCCGTCCATCTTCGGCATCTCGTAGTCCATCAAGATGACGTCGGGACAGCTCTCCTGAATCCGTCGCAAAGCCTCGGCGCCATCGTGGGCGATGACCACCGAATAGCCCTCGCCGCGAAGGAGCGTGGCGACCGTTTCCGCGATCGCGCGCTCGTCGTCGACGACGAGCACGGTGCGGCCGCTCGCCGCCTTCGCGTCTTGCGAACACCCCGCGCCCGCCTGAACCAGCCGCTGTAGGTCGGAGAACGTGGGAATCCCGGCGTGCTCCCATGCGGACTCGATCTCGTCCTTGAGGGCTCGGTTGAAGCGCTTGATTTCGAGCCAGGCTTCGAAGTCCGGGATCGACGAGCGAATCTCCATCTGATCGTGAGTGTCCACCGAGAAGAAGAACTCATTCTCGATCAGGTACTCCTGCAGGACGAACTTCATGAACGGATAACGTCGATTGCCGAGCCGAAGCACGTAGCGGCGCGAACCTGCGGCCGCGGATCCTCGTCCCGACTCGTCGATGAATGTTCCGAGCGCCTGCGACGTCGATTGGAAGCCTGCCGCACCGATCTTCGCGAGGAGCGCGGGCTTGTTCTCGCCGTGCGCAAGGTCGAGATAGAGCTCGAGGGCACGTCGAAGGACGTCGACGCCGATTTGCTCGAGCTTCATCGTCGCGCCTAGTTCTCGTGCAACCGGAGCGTTCCGACGACGTCTCGCGCGGCGGCGATTCCTTGCTCGTCGAGCAGGCGATTCATCTCGTCGACGATTCGCACGCTCACGGTCGGGTCGACGAAGTTCGCCGTACCGACCTGGACGGCGCTCGCACCCGCAACCAGGAACTCGAGCGCGTCGGTCGCGTTCGTGATCCCGCCGATCCCGACGACGGGTATGCGACAGGCGCGACGGACCTCGTGGATCATTCGCAGCGCGATCGGCTTCAACACGGGGCCGGAGTATCCGCCCACGTTGTTTTGCAGGAGGGGAGATCGCGATCGCCAGTCTATGGCCATCGCGGAAATCGTGTTGATGAGCGAGATCGCGTCCGCGCCCGCCTCTTCCGCCGCTCGCGCGATCTCTCGCACGTCGGTCACGTTGGGGGTGAGCTTCGCCCACACGGGCTTCGTCGACGCGGCTTTCACGTCGCGAACGACCCGGAACACGGCATCCGGATCGGTGCCGATGTCCAGCCCCCCTTCTTGACGTTGGGGCAAGACACGTTGGCCTCGATCCCATCGACGCCGTCCACGCCGGCGAACTTCGCCGCGATGTCACCGAACTCCTCGGCTTGCTCTCCGCCGACCGATACGATGAGAACGGTGCTTCGTGCGCGCAGGCGCGGAAGGTACTTCGCAACGAACTCGTCGAATCCGACGTTCGCCAAACCGATCGCGTTCAGCATGCCGCCCGTCACTTCGACGATTCGAGGCGGTGGATTGCCGCGCCGCGGGCGGACGAAGAGCGTCTTGGTGACGATACCGCCGAGACGGGAGAGATCGATGAAGGGCGAGTGCTCCTCGCCGTAGCCGAACGTGCCCGACGCCGTCAGAATCGGATTCTTGAGCTGGATGGGCCCGACGTCGACCGCGAGGTCCGCCACCTAGGTGATTCCTCTGTCATTCCTCTTCGACGCCCCGCTCTTCTTCCTTTCTCTTGCACTCGATGCAAAGGCGAGTGAACGGGATCGCGCGGAGGCGTTCCTTGGCCACCGGTTTGTGACAGCTCTCGCAGAGACCAAACGATCCATCCTCGATGCGTTCGATGGCGGCGTTGATCTCGCGAAGCTGCTCTTCTTCGCCCTCGATGAGCCCGAGCGTGAACTCCTGCTCGAAATTGTCGGATCCGTGGTCCGCCATGTGATCCACGGAAAAATCCTGGTCCGATGCCTTGAGAGCTTGATCCTCCATGTTCGCGACGTTGCCTTTCAGCACCCGCCGACGTTCGAGAAGCAGCTCTCGGAACTTCTCCATCTCGGCGGAAGACATCGCGGCCTTTCGCGGGGGATCGGACTCCGACTTTTTCTGGGCCATCGACGCTTTTCCACCTCCCTGACGTAGCAGCAGCAACGGTGTGACCAACCGGTACGCAGACCGAAAAAGCGGCAGAGTATAGGCGGACCTCCCGAGGGTGTCAAGGTAACGTGGAATCGGCCGGACAGGCCGCGTGCACGTCATAGACGGCCGCCGTCCTGCGCCCCGGTGTGGTGCAGAAGACGTGCGGAAGTCTCACCGCGCGGACCACCGAGCTCTTCGATGACGAACCCGAGAATCGGTGGATCTTCTCGGATGATCGAGCCACCCACGCGGACGGCGCGTTTCCCGTCGATCTGGACCCACCCCGTCTGAGGAAATGCCGGTCCGAGCTCCGTGGGATCGCCGCCGAGATTCTTCACGATCAGGCTGATGTCGGAGAGCGATCCCTCCCACCAGCACCGGAAGCGGAACGTGCGCGAGAACTGCTGTTCGCGATTGTTCCAGAACAGGAAACCAATCGTGTTGTCCGTCGACGGGTCGGCGGTGGTCAACAGGATCAACTTGGTTCTCGAGAGATCGGTCTCTTGGAAGAATCGGCTGACGTAGAGCTTGTCGGGAAAGAAGTCGTACTCGAAGCCATCGAAGTCGACTTGACCGTTTCCGTTCAAGTCGGCCCACGAATGTCCGGCTCGGCTCGAACCGATCGGTCCGGATTCGTCCGCCAACGATCGGAACGCGACCGACGGAAGCTCCCAGATCGCGTTGTCGGTGCTCCGAGCAACCAAGATGTCGCCGATCAGGAAATCGAAGTCGATGGGCTGCTCGGTTTCGGGGTCCTCGGCTTGGATCCAAACGAATCCGAAGTCTCCTTCCGGGTTGTGATCCGCGACGATCACCGACAACGTGTCGCCCGGCGTGAGAATCTCCGCTCGATCGAAGGTGAGCCACCGTTCGCCCTCGACGTAGTGGTAGTGGATCTGCACGTCGCCCTCGCGATACTGACCCTCGTGCCGCACCCGACTCGTGTTGAGATTCGTCACGGTCAGGACGCAGACGGAGTCGGGGCGTGCATCGTAGAACGGGAAGATCAACAGACTTCCCGGTTCCATGTCGCGCGGCTGAGCCTGCGCTGTCGACGGCAAGGCCAGAAGCGCGGCGGAGACGAAGGGTCCCCACGCGAAGCGCCAATGGCGCACGGAATCCTCCCCTGGGCACGCAACTGCCCAACTCGCAGCACCTGATGGGACGATGCGCTCCCGGTCGCACGTCGTGACCGAGTGCGCGCACCCGAAAAATCCTCCGGGGGCCCGATTGTCTCGACACCACCCGTGGACTAGAAACGCCTCCAGAACTCGACGGCCCGCTCCGAGCCGCTTGCCCGTCACGCTCCCTTGAAAAGCGTCACGGTCGAACTTCCCTTGATGATTCGCCGCCCCGCTGCCGCGGAGCGAACTTCAGTAATGGCAATCGTGGTGCCACCTCTCGCCGCGGCGACCGTTTCTTTCTCTAAGTCGAAATCGTCAACGAGTTCCGCCGAACGAGGCGGTGGCTCGACGATGGCGGAGGCTCGCAAACACGTCGAAGGGACTCAACGGATGAGGAATTGGCGCGACGTACGCCTGAAATGAAACGGCCGGGAGCCGGCGAATGCCGCCGGATCCCGGCCGTGATGTCGATTCGTTCTGGTTCGCGCGAGGCGATGCCCGAATCAGTCGATGCGGGGAAGCCGTGCCGTCTGCGTGCCGATGTACTGCAGCTAGCGGCCGCCGGCGAGGCTCGTTCCCGTCACGTTGTGCATGAACACGCCCAACATCGGGTCGTTCGAGCGGAAGCGGATCCAGCCGGTCTGGAGCGACTGGCCCTGCGAGGTCTTGAGCTCGTTCGGGTCGCCGCCGAGCTGACCGAACACGTTCGAGATGAGACCGAGCGGGCCCCGAGTCCAGCAATCGAAGGTCAGGCTTCGCGAGAAGCTCTGTTCCCGATTGTTCTTCGTCAGGAGCGTGACGCTGGTCTGCTGCACCTCGGTGGACATCAGCGTGACCTCGTCCGCGAACGGACCGTTCTCCTGGAAGAACTGGTCGAGGAGCAGTTCGTCCGGGAAGAAGTCGTACTCCACGCCATCGAAGTCGGCGAACGAGTCCTCGTTCACGTCGGTGAACTCGCGGCCGCACGCATCCGTGCCCGGCCCCGAGTCGCCGTTCGGCAGCCCGCGGAACGGATACGGCGTGTACGAAAACAGGAAATCGAGGTCGGTGTCGACGATGATCGCCGAACCGATCAAGAAGTCGAAGTCGATCGGATCGCCGGAGACCGGATCTCGAGCGTCGACCCACAGCCAGCCGAAGTTGGACTCGGGGTTGTGCTGGTCGGCGAAGACCGTGAGCGTGTCGCCGGGCGTGAGATGCTCGGTGACGTTGAACTCGAGGCACGTCTCGCCGTCGATGTAGGTGTAGAGCACGTCGACGTCGCCCTGGCGCGGCGTCCGCTCGTGCGCGCGGTGCAGGGTGCTTTGATTCGTGTTCGTCACCGAGATCAGCGTGCCTTTGTGGGGGCGCGCGTCGAAGAGCGGGAAGATCAGGATGCTCCCCGGCTGGGCGTGGACCGGCTGCGCGAATGCTGCCGGACCGAGAGCGGTGCCGGCCACGAGCGCCAGCGAGCCGGCGAGAACGAGCCTCCAAGACGCCATCATTGCAAAGTCCTCCGTGTTACTCGAATCGAGCTACTCAAGAGCCTTCGTGTCATCACTCGTACTTGTCGGCGAGACTTCGGCGTGAAGCCCAGGCTCGCCTTTCCTCCCCGATACACTTCCGTGCGTTCGGGGTCCTGCGGGGGAAGGACGCCGAACCGGACGGAATCCTCTTCTTTTCGCGTCGAGATCGGTATCGAGGCCGGGCTTTCGCCCGGCCCCGATTCCGAATGAATTCAGGAAGCGAGAAGGCGTGGGTCTCTCTTAGAGATCGCCACGGCAAAGCTCGACTGCACCGGTGAAATCGACATCACCCGTGCCGTCCGAGACGCCTTCGATGCCCGTGTAGTGCAGCTCGTGGCCGGCCGCGAACGACTGACCGACGATCTTGTGCATGAACACGCCGAGCAGCGGCGCCTCAGCGTCGATGCTGACCCAGCCGGTCTGGATGAATCCGGCGTTGAACGGTAGCTCGTCGGCGCCGCGCAGGTTCGTCGCCAAGACGACGTTCGTCACGTCGCTCAGCGCGATGCGCGTCCAGCACTGGAACGTGAAGCTGCGGCTGAACCGCGTTTCATTGTTGTTCCAGATGCCGAGGCGCACCGAGACGCTCGAGTTCGGATCGAACGACGCCGACATGAGCGTGAGCTCGTTCGAGAACGTCGCGCTCTCACCGAAGAAGTTGTCGATGTAGAGAACGTCCGGGAAGTAGTCGTACTCGGCGCCATCGAAGTCGGCGCACTGGTCGGCGTCGAGGTCGGTCAACTCGCGACCGCAACCGTCGACATCCGGGCCCGGATCGCCGGCCGGAAGGCCGCGGAACGCGTACGGCGTGTACGACCAGAGGAAGTCGACGCCGGTGTCGACGATGATCGCCGAGCCGATGAGGTAGTCGAAGTCGATCGCCTCACCGGACTCCGGATCACGCGCTTCGACCCAAAGGAAGCCCATCTCCTGCTCCGGATTGTGCTGATCGGCGAAAACCGTCAGCGTGTCGCCGGGAGTGAGGTCCTCGTCGGTGTCGAACTCGTTCCAGTCCTCACCATTGATGTAGGTGTAGTGGATGCGAACGTCGCCCTGGCGGAAGCCATTCGGGCCGTTCTGCTGGCAGGTGAGGCGGCTCTCGTTGATGTTCGTCACCGTGATGAGCGTCCCGCGCCCAGGCGACGAATCGAAGAGCGGGTAAATCATGATGCTGCCCGGCTGCGCGTGGACGGGCTGCGCCAACGCCGGCATCGTCATCGCCGCGCCAAAGAACAGAGTGGCCGAGGCGAGGAAGTACTGCTTGTTCACTAGAGAATCCTCCTGATACGGGTTCAGCTAAGGTATGCGTTACATCTGAACTGCGGTTGATTGGATATGATTTGCACCAGCGGTCTCGAACGGATTAGTAAAACTTCTACAGAAGTTTTACCGATTCGCCATCGCCTTACCTCCTTCCGAGTGTTGCAATTGATTGATTCCTAAAGGTGAAAGCGGTTTCTCTTGGTTGTTCGCTGCTCGGGCGGACCTAGTGCCCGCCGTCGCCGCCGTCGGGATGAGAGGCCTTGGCCGGGACGGCCGCCGGCCCCTTGTCCGACGCGGCACGCGGCGGCGGGGTCTGCGACGTGCGAGCCACAGCCGAGGACGTTTCCTCGTAGGCGCGATTCCACACGTCGTTCTCGAGCTTCCAGATTTCCGGGACACTTGGCATCAGCCGAGGCTTCGGCTTCAGGCTACCCATCACGTAGTCCGGAAGCTGATAGGTGTAGCTCACCTTGACGGTGGCTTTGTCTCCATCTCGCTCGATGGAGTCGATCTTGAACTCGAAATACTTCATGTCGCGGTTGACGCTGCCGATGTAGTCCGCAAGCGACGTCTTGTCGCGATACGATTGATCGAAGTAGTCGTACATCTTCCCGACGTCGCGCTTGATCTTCAGATCCCAGAAGCTCGACACTCGGGCACGAAGCGCCTCTTCGGTGTTGGTCGGCGCGTGCCGACTACAGCCAAAACTCACCGTGACGGCGACCGTCGCGGCGACCACGGCGCGATTCCACATCCGATTCATCTCTACACGCCTCCTCGAGGCCGCTCGATTCGCGCACTTCCGTCGAGCAGCCACCGGCCGTTGGCGCGTGCGCCGACGTCCGGAAAACGAAAAAAGGCCGCCAAAGGGTCTCCAATTGGAGAACACCTGGCGGCCTGACTGGTTCAGCACCAACCGACGTCACGACTCGCGATGCACCTCGAGTCTGCAGTCGTCGACTAGAGTTTGATCGTCTGCTCTTTGCGCAGGAAGACGATCCGACCCTTTTCCATGGAGATTACGATCTTGCCGTAGAAGTCATCCTCGATGAGCTTCTGAATCTCTTTGAGGTACTTCTTGTTCTGCTCGACCTTTTCCATGGTTTGAGTTTCGATGGGATTCACTGGCTTTAATCTCTAAACACTCAGTTTCCGATCCCCCGAATGCACCGCATGGCCGTAGCCAGCGGATGCCCGCATCAGTCGCAAACGTCATTCCTGCGACTGAACTCGATGCCGAAAGTCGGCCGCGTTCGTGCAACCCCCTTTCTCTCGGCCCGTTGGATCGTGAAAATCGAACGAGCGCAATCGATGATCCGATTTGGTAGCCCGCGCCCTCGCGACTTCTGTTCAGGAATCTCGACACTCGCGACGTGCGTCAACGGTCGCTTGCGCGTGTAATCTCCGCGATGGATGCGATTTAATAGTACGTTGAGAAAACCAAACGCGTGACGACCGCGGTGGACGATATCCCTCTCGCCGCGACAAGTGGTCCGGCCTTTCTAGCGCAGGTGGGAAATCGTGTCAAAAAAAAACTCTGCGGCGCCGAGTCGAAGCCTTATCCTCTGCCGGCTTCCACAGCGGCAACACCTCGATCGGAGTGCAAAACGAAAACGCGACGACTGACGTGAACGTCAACGCGAAGAGGTTCGAGCTTCTCGAGCAGTTCGTCGCCTATCTTTCGCTCGAGAAGGGATCGAGTCGGAACACCGTCGCCGCCTACCGGCGCGATCTCGGGCGATTTCTCGCCGAACTCGACCGGCGAGGCCTCGACCCAATCACGCTTCGCGGCACCGACATGGTGCTCGACTTCCTTCGAAGCGAGAAGCAGCGCGGCCAATCGGTACGCTCGGTCGCGCGCGCGCTCGCGGCAACCCGAACGTTCTTCCGCTGGCTGACTCTCGAGGGCTTGATCGAGCGCGATCCGACGTTCACGCTCGAAGCGCCGCGCGTGTCCCGAAACCTGCCTACGGTGCTCGAGCCGGCCGAGATCGAACGGCTCATCGATTCGGCAAACCCGCGCACGCCGGAGGGCCTGCGCGATCGAGCCTTGCTGGAGATTCTCTATGGATGCGGTTTGCGGGCCTCGGAAGCGGCGGGATTGCGGCTCGATTCGATCCACACGGCGTACCGTTACCTGAGGTGCATTGGAAAAGGGGACCGCGAACGCGTCGTGCCGATGTCCGACGCGTCGATCGTCGCCCTCGAGAGCTACCTCGACCGATCCCGTCCCGCGTTGCTTCGCGATCGCACCGACGGTGGTGCCCTCTTTCTCAATCGCATCGGGCGTCCACTCGGGCGTGGCGGAGTGTGGCGCGCGGTGAAGGCCGCCGCGCGACGAATCGGACTGCCGAAGCGCAGCTATCCGCATCTGCTTCGGCACTCGTTTGCGACGCACCTGCTCGCCGGGGGGGCCGACATTCGATCCGTGCAGGAATTGCTCGGCCACGCATCGGTCGCGACGACCCAGATGTACACGCACCTCGATCGTGACCGGCTGAGAGCCGTGCACCGCAAATTCCACCCGCGAGCGTGAGATCACGCCTCGTCAGCGTGGAAGAGAGCGTGGATCCGGCGCGCAACGGGCTCCGGAATCTCCGGTAGTGCGATGAGGTCGTCGAGCGACGCCGCCTTCAAGCCCTGAAGTCCACCGAAGCGCTTGAGGAGCAGATGGCGCCGCTTCGGTCCGAGCCCTTCGACTTCATCGAGCGGCGAACGGAGACGCGATGCGCTGCGACGAAGGCGGTGGTAGCGGATCGCCGTACGATGCGCCTCGTCGCGAATGCGCTGAAGGAGGCGAAGCTCGGCTGACGACGCGTCGAACCGGACCTCGCGTCCGTCCCGGAGCACGGCGCGATCCTCGCCGCCCGGGCGTGTGCCGGTTCGGCGGCGGAGCGATCGACCCTTGGCGAGGCCGACGACGTCGATGCCGGGGAATCCGGCGGCCTCAGCGGCTTCGACACCGGCTCGGACCTGCGTCGGACCGCCGTCCACGATCACGAGATCCGGCGCAGCGATCTCCGCGTCGCGGTCGTGCTCGAGGCTGCGGCGGACGATCTCGCGGATCGACGCCACGTCGTCGGGCGCCTCCACCGTCCGGATCCGAAAGCGCCGGTACTGATCCCGATCCGGTTCGCCGGCGTCGAACGCGACGCGCGAGCCCACGGCCTCGTCGCCATGGAGGTTCGACACGTCGAACGCGTGGATGCGCCGCGGGATCGCCGACAGTGCCAGCTTCGACCGAAGTGCGACGAGCATCGCCTCGATGCGCTCGGTTTGCGCCTCGCTCGCATGGAGCGCCACCTCGGCATTTCGCGACGCGAGTCGAACGAGCTCGTCCTTCTCGCCGCGTTTCGGCGACAGGATCGAAACCGCGCCGCCGCGCCGCTCTCGAAGCCATTCCTCGAGGACGTCGCGGTCCTCGACTTCCGCCGGCAAGAGGATCTCGGCCGGGACGTAGCGCTCCGAGTCGTAGAACTGCTCGAGGTAGCTCGACAAGATGTCCCCGTCCGGAAGCTCGCTTCGAAAGGCATCGGCGCGACTCGAGACGAGCTTGCCGTCGCGGAAGTGCAGAACGGCAACCTCGGCGATCGCACCCTCGCGGTGCAAGCCGAAGACGTCGCGATCGGCGGCCGAGTCGGTCTCGACCTTCTGCAATTCGAGGCTCTTCTCGATCGCATCGATCTGATCGCGCAGGTTCGCGGCTCGCTCGAATTCCATGGCGGCGGAGGCTTCGCGCATCGCGACGCGAAGACGCTCGACGGTTGCTCGCGTTTGCTCGCGGCTGCCGCGCAGGAATCGAACGGCTTCCTCGGTGCGATTCGCGTAGGCCTCGCGGTCGATGATGCCGACGCACGGCGCGGAGCAACGATCGATCTGGTGCAGCATGCAGGGCCGACTCCGGTTCCGGAAAACCGAATCGCTGCACGCGCGCAAACCGAACGTCTTCTGGATGAAGCGAAACGTCTCGCGAAGCGCGGCCGATCCCGAAAACGGACCGAAGTAGTGCGCACCGTCGCGCCGCCATCGCCTCACCCAGTGCAGCCGCGGAAACTCTTCGCGCGGATCGATGCGGAGGCTCAAGTAGGTCTTGTCGTCCTTGAGGCGGATGTTGAAGCGCGGCTTGTGCCGCTTGATGAATGTGTTTTCGAGGAGGAGCGCTTCCTTTTCGGTGTCGGTGACGACGACCTCGACGTCGCGCGTCAACGAATCGAGGTAGCGGGCGAGCGGCCGGGTGTCGCCGGAAGATTGGAAGTAGCTCCGGACGCGGCTCCGAAGGCTCTTCGCCTTGCCGACGTAGAGGACCTCTCCCTTCGCGCCGCGGAGTAGATACACGCCGGGATCACCGGGCAGCGATTGCACCTTCTGCAAGACCTCGGGGGTCGCCATGGATCCGGCTACTCCGCGTTAGAACTCCAGCTCGATCTTCTCGAGGCGGCGAATCTCGTCCCGCAACTCCGCGGCACGCTCGAACTGGAGGTGCTCCGCGGCCTCGCGCATCTCCCGGCGCAATCGCTCCACGCGCTCTGGGATCGCCTTCAGATCGAGGGCCGCCGGACGTTTGCCGGTGGACGTTCCGCCGCGCTTCCCTGTTCGCTCGCCCGCGCCGTCGGCGGCCTCGGCGAGCATCGCCATCGGATCCGGGATGTCTTTGCGGATCGTCGTCGGAGTGATTCCGTGCTCGACGTTGTGCGCGGATTGGATCGCGCGGCGACGGCGCGTCTCGGCGATCGCGGCCTGCATCGACGGAGTTTCCGATTCGGCGTAGAGGATCACTCGTCCCGCGAGGTTCCGGGCCGCGCGTCCGCAGGTTTGGATGAGGCTTCGCTCGCTTCGCAGGAATCCTTCCTTGTCGGCGTCGAGGATGGCCACGAGCGAGACTTCGGGGATGTCGAGCCCTTCGCGCAAGAGGTTGATCCCGACGAGCACGTCGAAGATCCCCCGGCGAAGGTCGCGAATGATCTCGGTTCGTTCGAGCGTCTCGATGTCCGAGTGCAGGTAGCGAACCTTCACGCCGAGCTCTCGGTAGTACTCGGTCAGCTCCTCCGCCATCCGCTTCGTGAGCGTCGTCACGAGCACGCGCTCGGAGCGCTCGGTCCGCTTGCGGATCTCGCCGAGGAGATCGTCCACTTGCCCGCGCGCCGGTCGAACTTCGATCTCGGGGTCGACGAGGCCCGTCGGCCGGATGATCAATTCCACGACCGCGCCCTGTGCTTTCGTGAGCTCGTACTCCGCGGGCGTGGCCGAGACGTAGACCGCTTGGCGGACGCGCTGCTCGAACTCGTCGAGCCGAAGTGGACGATTGTCGACGGCGGACGGGAGCCGAAAGCCGAAGTCGACGAGCGTCCCCTTTCGCGCCCGGTCGCCGCGGTTCATTCCGGCAAGCTGTGGAATCGTGGCGTGACTCTCGTCCACGAAGAGAAGCCAATCCTGCGGGAAGTAGCTGACGAGCGTCGCGGGCGGTGCGCCGGGTGATCGGCCGTCGAGATGCCGCGAGTAGTTCTCGATGCCCGGGCAAAAGCCGACCTCGCGCATGAGCTCGACGTCGTAGCGCGTGCGCTGCTCGAGCCGTTGGGCCTCGAGGAGCTTGCCGCCCGCGCGGAGTTCCGCCAATCGCGTCACCAGCTCGGCCTCGATGCCGTCGACGGCGATCGCGAGCTTTGCCTGCGGGGTCACGTAGTGGCTCGCCGGATAGACCGTCACCCGATCCAGCTCGTGGAGGATCTCGCCGCGCAGCGGGTCGACCTCGACGATCGCTTCTACGCTGTCGCCGAAGAACTCGATCCGGATCGCCGATGCATCCGAGTACGACGGGAAAACCTCCACCACGTCGCCGCGCGCGCGAAAAGAGCCGCGGTGCAGGTCGAAATCGTTCCTCGTGTACTGCATCTGCGCGAGCTTTCGGAGCACGACGTCTCGGTCGACGTCGACGCCGCGCGCGAGGTCGACCACCATGTCGTGGTACTCGTCCGGCGAACCGAGGCCATAGATCGCCGACACCGAGGCGACGATCAACACGTCGCGTCGTTCGATGAGCGATCGCGTCGCGCTGTGGCGCATCTGATCGATCGTGTCGTTGATCGAAGCGTCCTTCTCGATGTAGGTGTCGGTCGACGGGATGTAGGCCTCGGGCTGGTAGTAGTCGTAGTAGGAAACGAAGTACTCGACGGCGTTCTCGGGGAAGAGCGACTTGAACTCCGTGAAGAGCTGGGCGGCGAGCGTCTTGTTGTGAGCGATCACCAGCGCCGGGCGGTTCACGTTCGCCACGATGTTCGCCATCGTGAACGTCTTTCCCGACCCCGTGACGCCGAGGAGCACCTGGTGCTCGCGGCCGTCGACGATCCCGCGCGTGATCGCATCGATCGCGCGCGGTTGATCGCCGGTCGGGCGGAACTCCGAAACGAGCTTGAAGCGATCCACGAGCGAGAGCCTCCGATTTCCGTTCGGGGAGAGCGATGGTAGCACGACGATGTCGCATCGTCCGCGGGCGCCGGCTATCATGGCGGCCGGCTGCGACCACGAGAATGTTCCGAGAGCCGCGACCGAAGAGAGGAGCGACCGATGAGCGAGCGTTCGATCGTCTGCGCCGGTTGCGGCGCGCGCTACCGACTGCCCGACACGTTCTCGGCGAGGCAGGTCCACTGCAAGAAGTGCGGTGCGACCATCGACGTCGAAGCGGACGCGTCTCCGAAAGCGGCTGAGCCCGAACGGCGCGTCGTCGCGGCAGCACCAGCCCCGCGGGGCACACGTGCTCCCGGCCGAGTCGCGCCCACGTCATCCGCGGCACGAGCGTCCGCGAGACCGCGCCCTTCGCATCAGCCCGGGTCCTACGCCGACCGCATTCGCCAAAAGGAGCCGGGAAAACTCTCGCCTGCCTACGTCATCTCCGGCGTGGCGTTCGTCGTCGTGGTGGCCGTCTTGATCGTCGTCTTCCTCAGCTTGGGGAAGAAGGAGCCGGCCGCAGAACCCGTGAGGGCGACCACCGACACCGCGAAGGCAACCGCACCGCCCGAATCGGCGACGCCGCCGGTCTCTTCTGCCGAGATCGCAAGACGCGAATTGGAACAAAAGGAGAAAGAGAAAAAGGCGGCCGAGCCTCCGAAGCCCCTGAAGCCGAAGGTCACCCGCTACAAGCCGCAGGCTCTCGCCTTCCTTCCCGACACGTCCGAAGCGATGAAGACCGAAATCAACGAGTTGCTTGCCACCCTCACCAACCTCGACCTCACTCGCGAGTCGAAGCGAGCGAAGGAGCGACTCGTGGAGATCGGTCAACCGGCGGTGCCGCGACTCCTGACGCGCCTACAAGAGATCAAGATCGACGACGAGCAAGAGATCCTCGTCGGAAGCTTGATCAATCAGACGCTGCACGACATCGCGGGCGACGAGGTGTGGGAGAAGATCCAATACCCGGTCCAGGGAAACGACAAGGCGACGCTAAAGCAACGCGAGGCGTCGATCCAACGCTGGTTCCAGTGGTGGATGCCGATCGACGAAGAGAAGCGAAGCGGGACGAAGCCAGAAGAGCCGTCGACTCCGAAATAGTTTCGACCTAACGCTTGTTTCCGATGTCGATGGGCAGAGTCTTTCTGCACCATGCGATCTGGGAATTCGTCTGCTTCATCCGATTGGCGACGAAGCGCTCGCGGTCCGGATGCTTCTCCAAGTAGCCACGCAATAGATCACGGGCCTTCTCGAAGGAGCCGAGCGCGGCTCGCGTCGCTTCGACCGAATTGGGCTTTCCACGCCCGTCGCGTAGCGCCTGCTCCCCTTCTTGCAGCAGACGATCGACCTCCTTGATGTCGGCGACGTCCGGAACCGTTTCGGCCGGCTTCTTTTCGACCGGTCCCGGCGGCCTCACGGGTTCGGCGACGCGCGGCGGCGGCTCCACGTGCGGCGGCGGGGGCTCTTCGTGATGAACCACGGGCGGAGCGCTGGCTCGCGAATCGGACGACGGCAACCACGAGTCGCGATGGACCCACAGGAACGCGCCCGCCGGGACGAGGAAGAACGAGAGCGCGATCGCGATCGGAAGCGGGCGCTTCGGTTTCGCGGGTCGAAGCTCCGGGATCGAGTCGCCGTCGCTCATCGTTTCTCTCCGTCGACGCATCGACGAACAAACTGCCAAACGAACATCCTATCCGACGAACGGATCGTCGTCGGCATCGATCAGAGTTTCGCGACGTCTCGTCCGCGCACCACGTATCCGATCATTCGATACGTGAGGCGAGCTGCGACGAAGTCGCTCACGGCGTTGCTGCCGAGAGGCAGGAGCTCCACGACGTCGAAGCCCACGATGCGCCGGTTCGCAGCGACCTTGCGCAAAAGGTGCGTCACTTCGGCCCAGCCGAGCCCGCCGGGCTCCGGAGTGCCGGTGCCGGGAACGAGCGACGGATCGAACCCGTCGAGATCGATCGTGACGTAGACCGTGTCGGTCAGGGCGGCGAGCACGGCGTCCGAAACGTCGCGGCCCCGATCGCGGTGCGCGAAGAACGTCGTGATCGATCCCTTTTGCCGATACGTTTCTTCTTCGAGGGACAAGCTTCGAATCCCGACTTGCACGATCGGACAGATCTCGCTGGCGCGCCGCATCACGCATCCGTGCCCGAGCTTCGTGCCCTCGTACTCGTCGCGCAAGTCCGCGTGGGCGTCGATCTGGAGAACGGACAGTCCGCGGTGCACCTCGGCGCACGCCTGCACGGCGGGAAGCGTGATCGAGTGTTCGCCGCCGATCATCGCGATCACGCGGTCGGGTTGGAGAAGTACCGCATACCGCCGACGCAGCTCGACGAGCGCTCGCTCGGGCTTCGCCGTCGAGGAGAATCCGTCGACCGTGCGGATCCCGACGCGATAGGTCTCCATGCCGAGCTCTTCGTCCCACAGCTCGACCTGGTGCGAGGCCTCGATGGCGGCCTTTGCGCCTCGACCCGTGCCGCGTTGGTAGGTGACGGTCGCCTCGTACGATACCGGAAAGATCACGAACGGCGCGTCGGGCTTGCCTTCTTCACCTTTCGGAATGCCGAGGAAGTCTCCCGGCTTGTAGCGCTGTGGTCCCGGCATGAGTCCCCACTCGACGAAGCGGGAGGCAGGCGTCGCCTGCCTCCCGTCGTTGGCTTCACTTGACGATCGAAAACGACTCCGAATCGACGACTCACGACTGGCAGTCCCGAACGGTTCTGCTCTCGACGTTGCCGCTCAGAAATGAACGTCGAAGTTCACGTACGCCCGATCCGCTCCGTCCGAGATCCGACCGATCTGGTTGTCGATGTACTTGTGCGTGAACAGATGGCTGTAGTTCAAGCCGAGCGAAACATGCTTCGCGACCTTGTAGTTGGCGTACAGGTCGACCTCTTCTCCGATGCCGCGGCTGCTGCCGGCTCCGGCGGAAACTCCAAGCGGATTGGTGGCGTCCTTCGCCTCGTCTGCCAGGAAGTAGTAGTAGTTGGCTCCGAGGGTCCACTTGTCGCAAGGGTCGACGGTCGCCATGAGCCCGAGCACCTGCAGATTCGAGAAGTTGAACAAGTCGGCGAAGCCGTATCGCCCGTGATTGTCCTGGAACAACGGATTGAACGACTCGTCGTTGTGATCGTTCGGATTGCTGTCGCCCGACGCGCGAGCGTACTTGGCGGCAATCCACGGTCGCCAATCGGCGTCCTTGAACGTGTAGCCGAGCCACGCCTCGAGCCCGTTCGCATGGTTGATGTTTCGGCTTCGACCGTTGATGTCGGTGCCATCGCCGACCTGGAACGCGAACTCGGCGTTGTAGTCGAAGCCGTCGCCGACATCGCCCGCGAGGCGGGCGCCGAATGTGTGGCGATCGTCTTCACGGCGGAGCAAGCTCGGGTCGGGCGTGCTGTCGTGGTCCGCCAACCACATCCAGTACAGGTCCAGCTTCCCGTTGTCGACGAGCGTCTTGGCGGTGTAGTAGGCGCCGTAGAAGTTGACGTTCTCGTCGTGTGCGAAACCCGACGCCGCGAGAGCCGGGACGTCGTTCTCGACGACGCGAACGGCCCAGATCGACGCCTCGTAATCGTTGTTGTCTCGCGTGATCCGGACGCCGTCGAAAGACTGACCGAAACCGAAATCGCGGTCGCCGACCAGCATCTCGCTGCCGTAGACCATTTCCTGACGACCGACCTTCGCGTAGGTGTCCTTGTCGTCGAGGAAATTGTTCCATCGGATGAAGCCCTGGTACGGGTCGAGGTCGTTCGACGTGTTGCTGTTTCCGGAACCGGGCGGCTGATCGCCCGCGAACCCGGCGGCCTGTGTCTCGAGATAGATGCTCAGGTCGTCGGTGACGTTCGCGCCGACGCCGAGCCGGAATCGATAGCTGCCGAACGTCAGCTCGTCGTCATTCCGGTGGTTGAAGTCGGTGAGGTTGTTGTTGTACTCGCCTCGCGTTCGAGCCTGCATCGAGACCTGGAGGCTCTTGATCGCGTCCGACAGCGGCTCACCGAAGCGATCTGTGGTCGGGACCTCTTTCTCCATCTTCTTGTTGTACTTCTCGACTTCCTGGCTCAGCGCGGCCGCGTCGGCCTCGTGGAGCTGCGGATCCGTCCGCCCCGCAAACTGCTCCTGGAGCTTTCGGATCGACTGCTGGAGTTCTTCGATCTGTCGGTTCTTCTCCTCGTCCTTTTTCTTCAGCGCCTCGACCTCGTTTCGAAGCTGCTCCTCAGACTGCTGAGCCGAAGCGGTTCCGGCCAAGCCGAACGAAAGCGCAGCAATCGAACACAACCATCGCGACACTCGCATGATGACCCCTCCCTGGGACATGCCTTACCCCTGCTCGACTCGTGAGGCCGCCGAAATCGGCGACCTCTCAAACTCCACCCAACCCGCAAATCGACGGGCGAAACGATTCGGTCGCCCACAATGCAGGCAACGAATCACGACGGCGAGCCCGTGATCGGCTCGACCGTTACCCCGAGGTCCTTGAAGTACTGCACCGCACGATCGATCTCGTCGTCCTCTCCCGTGAGCTCGAGCGCGACGAATCCGACCTCGTCCGAGATGCTGGCGCCGCGAATGTTCGGGATGACCTTGAACTTCTGGCCGACCACGTAAAGGATCGGTTCGTGGATGAGCGCCTGCGGAAACGTGAGATAGATCTTCCGCCGCACCTCGCCGCCTCCCGAGAATGCCGGGAGCGACCCCGCGAACTCACCCGCCGGCCACGTTCGCCGACCTCGCACACGTCGCTCGCACGCCGTTGCGACGCCTCGGGCCGTAGACGGCCACGTCGGTTCGAGTTCCAAACCGCCCCAATCCATCATTCGGCCTCCGGTTGCCGAGGGAAAAGCGCGCTCCTGATACCTGATCGTGAAGTCTCTTTGCAACAGAAATTTGTGACCTCGGGTCAGGTCCGCCGGACCGACGCGGAGGCAATCGCGCGCCCGGCCAACCAAAGGGTTGCACCGGCCGACCCCAGCATGGCCGCAAGGACGAGTGCATTGGGGTAGTGGTACGGATCCGATCCGATTTCGGAGAGAACATACATGCGGTCGGCCCGCAGCCAATCGAATCGGAACGCCGATGCGACACCCGCAAAGGGATTGATCGCAACGATCGAAGCACCGACGTCGCGGCGAACGGGCGCCATCGAGGGATGGTCGAGGATCGGCCCGGCGACGAACGGCGCCGCAACGATGCCGAGCGCCACGAGCGATCCGGCCGTTGCGGCGACGGCGCGCAATGCTCCGACGTCGACGAGAAACGTGACGATCGCGAGGGCGAGGAGGCCGAAGCCGAGAGAATCTGCGAAGATCGCGAGCGTCGCCGGAAGGGGCGCTCCCCGCAGCGCCACCGCCACGGAGTGGACAATCGAGATCGAACCCGTGAGAGCGAGTGCAGCGCGTGCCGAGGACGCCGCGCACGCCGGCGCAACGATCGCGAGGATCGGAAACGCAAGGAAGGCCGAAGCGAGCGCGCGGCTCTGCGACCCGACCGGAGGCGACGCGCTCACGGAGTGCAATAGCACGACGTCGACGACTAGGACGACGCCGGCGACCGTCCATCGCGAAGGCGCCCGCATCGTCACGTCGCGCTCGGCATCACCGAGTCGGGAGGCACGCCTCGAGCGCTTGCATCGCGTACGCGGTCACCAGGCTCGCGTCCCCTTCCCACCATCGATCGGTGTCGTTCGACCACGATCCGTCCGGCTTCTGCCGAGCGACGAGCGCCGCGACCAGCTCTTCTCGCCAACGATGCTTCACGCCCTTCGAGTCGGTGACGACGTCGTCACCGAGAGCGGAGAGCGACTGCGCGAGCGCAAGGTAGTAGTAGTAGAGCCCCTGGTACCCGGCGTTCGGGTTCTGCTTCGTGTCGAAGCCCGGGTTCTCTTCCAGCGTGTAGTGCTCGCCGATCCACTTGACCGCCTTCACGAGGCGCGGGTCGTCCTTCGGGAGCCCTGCCAGCAAGTAGCACTTGAGGAGCGCATAGGTCATCGAGCCGTAGGAGCGCGGCACGCGCTTCCCGTCGGGCAGGTCGACGTACCCGGCCTTGCTCTCGCCTGGCTTGTAGAACGCTCCGCCGTCGTTACCGGAAACGTAGGTGATGTCTTTGCCGGACGTCTTGTCCTTCTCGGTGTAAGCGAGCGTGTTCGTCTCGCTGTTGTTCTGGCAGCGGGACAAGAAAACGATCGCCTTCTTGTAAGCGTCGTCTCCCGGATGCAACCCGGCTGCCCGGGTGCCGTCCATCCAGAGATTGAGGTTCGAGAGGTCGGGCCGTCCATCGCTCCCGTAGCCGGTGCCGCCGTAGAACGGATCCGTCGGCGATATGTTCTCGCCCTCGTCGCGCTGGAGCTTCACCAGGAAGCCGCGCGCCTTTTCGACGAGCGGACGATACTTCGGATCGCCGGAGGCGACGAACGCCGAGACCGCGGCCGACGTGACGTAGTTGGCCATCCCTTCGCCGTAGATCCCGCCGTCTTCTTTCGCGAGCGACGCGAGAAACTCGAGCCCGGGTCGGGCGAGCGTTTCGCGATCCGCGGCCTGCAGCCCCGGATTTCGAAGCAGCGCGGCGAGCGCGAGCGCGGTGATTCCAGGTTCGGGCTTGCCCTGCATTTCGAATACGCCCGCCTTCTGGCGCGACTTGAGGAGCGCCGTCGCGCGATCGAGGGCCGTCTGTGCCTGCGCCTTCCAGTCGCTCGCGGGAGTGCCCTTGCCTTCGTCGGCAGACGCCGTCCACGCCGAAGTCAGCGCCGGCACGACGAGCCAAGCGACGACTCCGATGACGAGCACCGACCCGAAACCGACCGCGATTGGAAATCGTCGATGTGAAGTCGTCATGAGTTTCTTTTCCTCTCTGGATTCCGACACGAGCTTCGCGCTGACACTGATTGTATCACGGCGTCAGTAATGGGCTGGCCGCTCGCACATCGATGGGTTTTCTTTCTTGGACACTTGAATCGGCATTGGGCAACCGGTAAAAGGTTGCTGCTGATTTTGAGACTCAGTCTCATAAATGGAGGCGTAACGGTGCGCAGGAGCTTTCAGTTGTGGCTCGTCATCGCCGTCCTCGGGCTCGGGCCGGCGACGTGCGGACTCGCAGACGATCGGAAGTTCACGTTCAGCACCGAAGCCAAGACGCTGCCCAAAGGCGTTTGGGAATTCGAACAGTGGGCCACCCTTCAAGAATCGAAGGACTCCGGCCGTTGGACGACGCTCCTGTTTCTGGAGGAGATCGAGTACGGAATCACCGATCGATTGAATGCCGCGTTCTATTTGAATGCGTCCTACCAGGACAACAGCAACGTCGACGGCTTCGAGGACGAGCACTCGTTCGGGTTCGACAGCAACTCCGTCGAGCTCAAGTACAAGCTCACCGACCCGTCCACGGACGCCGTGGGCTCGCTCGTGTATGGTGAGCTCCTGCTCTCGCACGACGAGTACGAGTTCGAGGGAAAAGCAGTGTTCTCCAAGGAAATGGGGCCGTGGACTCTGGCCTACAACTTCGTCTGGGAGGAAGTGCTCGCCCGGGCGGACGATCCGCTGGCCAGCCCGGAGTGGCGCTCGGAGCACGAGATCTCGAACACGCTCGGCGCCTCCTACGGTGTCGCGCCGCGCTGGGCGTTCGGGATCGAAGGGTTCGGCGTTTCGCGATTCGATCGAAGCCTCGGCGGCGATCAGACGCACGCCACGTTCGCCGGCCCGAACGTTCATTACTCGAGCGACGACTGGTGGGCAACGCTCACCGTCGCGAGACAGCTCGACGTCGACGGGCTCGATTTCACGGACGGCGACAACACGAAATGGGTCGTACGTCTCATCATCGGGGTGAACTTCTAGTGACGAGATCCCGGCGCTGCTCGATTCTCTTCGTGGCGCTATCTACCGTCGGGGCGTGCGCGACGATGGTTCCCCAGCCGACCCTCGAAATGGCGCAAGGCAGTCCTGCGCGGCTCGACGAGCTGCGGCTCGGCTGGGAGATCTATCGCGGCAAGTGTTCGGGATGCCACACGCTCTGGGCACCCGAGAAGTGCAGCCCGCAGGAATGGCCCACGCACGTCGACGAGATGGTCGATCGGAAGAAAGTGCGGTTCGACCCGGGCGAACGTGAACGGCTCCTCGGATACCTCTGCACCGCCGCCGCCCATTGACAGGCGGCTCCGTCGCACGACCGCTCGATCAAGAACGGGAGATGCGGACGAAGATCTCGTTGGCGATGTCGCGATCGACCGCGAACTGCGAGAAGCCCATCTGGAACACGTAGGACGGAAAGTTGCGAATGACGCGAACCTTCTGTCCCGGAAGACAGCCCATCGCCATCAGCTTCTTGAGGCGATCCGATTCGGCCGCGTGCAGATACGCAATCGTGCCCGGCGTCCCCGGCGGTAGGTCGGCGAGCGACGATACGACGCGCACGCCCGTCGCCTCTGCGCGCGCACAGCATTCGCCCGGCGGAATCGCATAGCCGTGCGGACAGCTCTTCGGATGGCCGAGGATCGTGCAGATGCGGTCGTCGAGGCCCTGGTGGAGGATGTGCTCGAACTGGCAGGCCGACTCGGTGATGAGGCTGCCGCGCACGTCAAGCACGTCGGCAAGGAGTCGCTCGGCGAGCCGGTGGCGGCGGACGACCTCGCGCGCGCACAGCGTTCCATGCTCCGTGAGCTGGAGCGGCGCGCGCGCACTCGAAAGCAGTCCGCGCGTCACCATCTCGGCGAGGAGCGCCGGCTCGCGCGGCGTGCGCTTGCTCTCGGGAACCGTGCGGCCCTCGCCTTCCGCGCCCCACAGGTCGACGAGCAGATGCTCGACGTTACGTTCGAGGTCCATTTCCTCGCGTCAGCACTTTTCGGATCCACGTGGCGATCCGACTTTCGGGAGGCATCTCGTAGCCGCACTTCGGGCACGCGATCATGTGGCAGCCGCTCATGCGAGTGCACGCGCGACAAGCCTGTTTCCCCTCCTCCGCGGCGAAGTCGAGGCCACAGTATCCGCACCTCACAGCGGCACCCGGAGTACCACGAGGATCGCGTTGACCGCGAACCCGGTCAGGAAGGCGAGCGGGAGGATCACCGCGGTCATGAGCAGCGTGGCCTTGAGCCCCCGCTCCTTCTTCATGATCAGGAAATTCGCGACGCACGGAATGAAAAGCGTCAGCGTCACGGCGGCGACCAGGAGCTGGCGGCCCGACATCACGCCTTGCTGGCTCAGGTTGTAGAGGCCGGCGGCGCCGTAGTCGCGCCGGAAGAACCCGAAGAGCATGACGGACGCCATCTCGTCGGGAAGGCTCAGGAACCGCACGAGCGGCGTCATGGCCTTGATGAGCAGCGGGAAGACTCCGGTGAGGTTTCCGATCCAGATGAGAACGCTCACGAGGATGAAGAGCGGCACGATCTCGAGGAAGTACCACTGCATGCGGCTGAACGTCTTCGAGAGCACGTTCCCGATCTGCGGCACACGCAGCGGCGGCAGCTCCATGTAGAAGCTCGCGGCCGGTCCGGGCAGCACTCGCGCGGCGAGCCATCCGATGACGAGAAACACGCCGAGGACGAAGGTCGCCCACAGGACGACGGCCATCGGATAGGCGGAAAGGACCCCCATGGTCACGGCGAGCTGCGCCGAGCACGGCACGGCAAGCGCGAGAAGGAAGGTGGCGATGATGCGCTCGCGCTTCGTCTCGAGCACTCGGGTCACCATCGTCGCCATCGTGTCGCAGCCGAAGCCGAGCACCATCGGGATCACTGCGCGTCCATTGAGGCCGATCGTCTTGAAGAGGCGGTCGATGAGCATCGCGAGGCGAGGAAAGTACCCCGAGTCCTCGAGGATCGAGAACGCGATGAAGAACGTCGCGACGACCGGAAGGATGATCGCGGCAGCGTACGTGACGCCGAGCGTCCAGATTCCGTTCTCGTGCACGAACAGGTCCTGGAGCCACGGCCACGGAATCGCCCACTCCACGAATCGCGTCACGTGGGGGTTCAGCACGTCGCCGAAAAGGCCGTGCTCGAGCCAATTCACCATCGTCCCCGCGCCGAAGACTCCGACCAGCTCGTAGAAGGCGAACAGGATGACGAGCAGGAGCGGAATTCCAGTCCACGGGTTCATGGTCAGGCGGCTCAGTCGCTCGCGAGCGGAGACGACCCCCTCCGGCGGGAGCGCGAGTGCACGCCGGGCGACGGCGCTCGCGCGTTCCTGCCGAGCCACGGCGATCCAGTAGCCCGCGGAGCGCGGCAGGCTTCGACGCACGTCGACGAGCACCGCCTGCACGGCGGCGACGGTCGCCGCATCCTCACGCTCGCGAACTTGGGCGAGGATGTCCGGGTCCTCTTGCATGAGCAGAAGAGCGACCGCACGGCGTGAGATCGTGTAGGAATCACCGAGAAGCGAGTCGAGGCGTTCGATGCACTCCTCGACGGCCGCCGGGTACTCGACCGGCCGAGCGTCACGGATCGCCGCGCTCATCGAATCACCCGATGCCCATCGCGCCGACTCGACGCGCATTCGGCCGTCATGATCGGTGCGCCGAGTTTCCGAGCCCGTTGCGATCGATGCGCGCGCAGGCCTCGTGAATCTGGCGCCGAAGCTCCGGTAGACCTTCCTTTTGGGTGGAGACCGTCAGGATCACCGGAACGCCGAGATCTTCCGCGAGCGCCTTCGAGTCGATTCCGATACCGAGGCGCCGAGACTCGTCGACCATGTTGACGACGAGGATGACGTTCAAGTTCGCCTCGACGAGCTGGAACGTGAGGGGCAGCATGCGCTCGAGGTTCTTCGCGTCGACCACGTGCAGGACCGCGTCGGGCCGCTCGGTGAGCAGAATCTGCCGCGCGACGCGCTCTTCTTCGCTGATCGGCTGGAACGAGTAGATGCCGGGCGTGTCGATCACCTCGACGGCAAGCCCGTCGATCATCCCGCGCCCACGGCTCACCTCGACGGTCGTGCCCGGGTAGTTCGAAACGGTGACGTACGCCCCCGTGAGTCGATTGAACAACACGCTCTTGCCAACGTTGGGATTGCCGACGATGGCGACCCGCGGCATCGCTCGAGAGGGAGAAAGCGAAGCCGGTGAAGTGGCCTGCCCGGTCCGGGCTAGCGCGGCGGGTTCACTCATTGCTGCTCTCTCCCAAACCGGCTCGATCGCCGACCCTCGGATTTTGAGACTGGGTCTCAAGTATACGGTCGGCCCTCCGGGCGTCAAGGATGAGCCGGATTCCGAGAGGCGTTTCGTCACGGGACGCCGGCTCGAGTTGACGCGACTCGCGAGCGACCGTTAGACTGCGCCCCTTTCGGAGACGTCCGTCCGCATGACCCGAGAGCCTTCCCGCCGCCTCATCCTCCTCTGCTTCCTCCTGTCCGGCGTCGCTGGGCTCATCTACGAAATCGTGTGGACGAAGCTCCTCGGGCTCGTGCTCGGGAACACCGTCTTTTCGATCACGACCGTCCTGACGGCGTTCATGGGGGGGCTCGCGCTCGGTTCGTACGTCGCCGGCCGGCTCGGAGATCGCATTCGAAATCCGCTTCGAGCGTACGGTCTCCTCGAGATCGCGATCGGCGCATACTGCGTTGCGATCCCGTTCCTGATCGCGGCCGCCGAGCCGATCTTTCGTGCGTTCTATCGCAATTACGAAGGCTCCCCGACGACGCTCGCGCTCGCTCGCGCCGCGATTGCCGGGGTCATTCTGCTGCCGCCGACGACGCTGATGGGAGCGACGCTTCCCATCCTCGCGCGGTTCTTCGTATCGCGGCTCGACGGAATGGCGGGTTCGCTTGGCCGGCTCTACGGACTCAACACGCTGGGCGCGGTGATCGGCGCCTGCGGAACCGGGTTCTTCCTCATCCCCTCCATCGGCGTTCGCGCCACGACGATTGCGGGCGCTGCCGCAAGCGCGATCGCCGGGTTTGGCGCCGTCGCTCTTTCGAGGGGCGGCGCTCCGATGGGCGCCGCAAGTGCCGCATCCTCTTCGCAGCCGAGCCGCCCCGCGACGACGACCGTCCCGTTGCGCGTACTGCTCGTCGCATTCGGCGTCGCGGGATTCGCGTCGATGGTCTATCAGGTCGCGTGGACGCGCGCGCTCGCGCTCACCATCGGCTCGAGCGTCTACGCGTTCAGCTTGATCGTGACCGCGTTCATTCTCGGGTTGGCCATCGGTCCTCTCGTGCTCGCGCGGTGGTTCGACCGTCTGCGGGATCCCCTGTTCGCGTTCGCGCTCGTGGAGATCGGGATCGCGCTCGTTTCGCTTGCGGTGGCCCCGCTCATCGGCGGGCTACCCTATCGCATCGCCGATCTCGTCGGGACTCGCCTCGAATCGTTCGGCTCGCTCGTCGCGACCGAGTTCGCCATCCTGTTCGCGATCCTCTTCCTTCCCACGTTCCTCATGGGCGCGGCCTTTCCGCTCGTGGCAAGGGCGACGACCTCGAGCCTGGAGTCCGTCGGACGATCGGTCGGCACCGCGTACGCGGCGAACACGCTCGGTGCGATCCTCGGCTCGTTCGCCGGGGGGTTCATTCTCCTCCCCTCGCCGCTTCGGGCGCAGGGGACGATCTTCGCCGCCTCGACGTTGAATCTCGTCGCCGCACTCCTCGCGCTCGCCGTCAGCAATTCGACGATGCGCCGGCGGATCGTCGTGGGCCTCACGTCGGTCGTTGCACTCGTTCTCCTCGTGGGCTTCGCGATTCCGCGATGGGATCCGCGCGTTCTCTCGAGCGGCGCGTACTTTCGAATGCTGCCGCAATATCGAACGGATGCCGCGGCGTTCGACCGGCTGCTCGCCGACGAGAAGATCCTCTACTACAAGGAAGGCGTCACCGCGACGATCGCCGTGAAGGAACACCCCGACGGAGTGCGCACGTTGCTCACCAACGGGAAGGTCGACGCGTCGACGGCAAGCGACATGCCGACTCAAGTCCTCTCGGCGCATCTGCCGCTTCTGCTTCGGGGCGATCCGAAAGACGTCCTGGTCATCGGGCTCGGGGGCGGCGTGACGCTCGGCTCGACGCTCCGCCACAGCGGAGTCCGCGTCGCCGACTGTGTGGAGATCAGCCCCGAGATCGTCGAAGCCGCCGATCTCTACTTCTCCGAAGTGAACGACGCTTGCGTCCGCAATCCACGGGCCAACCTCATGATCACGGACGGGCGCAACCACCTCGCGATGACGGACCGTCGCTACGACGTGATCACGTCGGAGCCGAGCAATCCGTGGATTGCCGGACTGGCGAGCCTCTTCACGCGCGAATACTTCGGCTTGTGTCGCTCGCGCTTGAATCCCGGCGGCGTCATGTGCCAGTGGATCACGACGATGAGCATGGCGACGGAAGACTTGACGATGGTTTTCGCCACGTTCCGGGAGACCTTTCCGGAGTCGTTGCTCTTCGAGTCGATCCTCGGCGGCGACTTCCTCATGGTGGGATTCGTCGATCACGCCGTAATCGACGTCGAGCGATTGACCGCCGGAATGGCGGAGCCTGCGGTCGCCGCGGACTTGCAACGGATCTCGATTCGCGGACGCGACGACTTGCTCGCACACTTCGTCTGCGGTCCCGAAGCGCTGCGACGCGCGAGCGACGGCGCCTCGATCAACACGGACGACAACAGTCGCCTCGAGTTCTCGGCGCCGCGAAGTTTCTATCGTGACACCCACGCCGACCTGTTGCGCCTGTACAACGCCATGCGGGAGCCCGTCACGGCGGCATTGCGATTCCCTCCCGGCGCGACGCCCGAAACGTCGACCCTGTCGAAACTCTTCGAAGCGCGCGGGCTCGTCGGAAACGCGCTCCTCGAATTGGCAGCCGGTCGAGTCACCGCCGCCGAGGACCTGCTTCGACGAGCCCTGGATCTCCATCCCGGCGACGTCGCGGCCGTCCGAAACCTCCTCGGTCTGTACCGCGAGTTGGTCCGTACTCAGATCAACCGCCGCCAAATCGACGACGCGCTCGCGTCAGCGGCACGCGGGCTCGAAATCGACCCCAACGACTACTCGCTCCTCGACCTGCAGGGCCTCGCGCTGTTCCAAAGAGGCCGCTTCGAGGACGCCGAGAGGGTGTTTGCCCGACAAATCGCGATCCGACCGCGAAGCATCCGAGCACGAGTGCAACACGGCAAAGCGCTGTACGAGCTGCGCCGCATCGACGAGGCGAAGCAGGAATTCGATCACGTCCTCGCCGCCGAGCCCGAGAACTCGGACGCCCTCTTCTACCTCGGCAATCTCGACTACCTCGCCAAGCGATATCAGAGCGCCGCGCGCTACTACGAACGTGCGCTCGACGTCGAGCCGGACGCGGCCGACATCCGCCGCGGTCTCGGAATGGCGCTGGTCTTCGGCGGACAGACGCGCGAAGGAGTCCGCCAGGTGGAGCGGGCAGCCGACCTCGCGCCGCAAGACCCCGACTCGTGGCTCGCGCTCGCCGCCGCGTACGAGCAGGTCGGCGACCGTGAGCAGGCGCAGCGCGCGCGCACCAGAGCCGACCAGCTGAAGGGAAACGGCGGGTTCTAGGTTGGGCGCTTGGTTGCGCAGTTCTCGCAGAGGCCGAAGATGTGGAGCGCGTGCGAGATCGGCCGGAACCCCTTCGCGCGTGAGATGCGATCCTGCACTTCCCGGATCGGGTCGAACGTGAACTCGTCGATCTTCCCGCACGACACGCAAATCAAGTGGTCGTGCTGGACGCGACCGAAGATCTGCTCGTAGTATTTCGTCCCCTGCCCGAAGTCGTGCTCGACGATCAAGTCGCACTCGGTGAGAAGCGCGAGAGTGCGATACACCGTCGCCTTCGAAATGCGCCCCTTCTCCGCCTTCAAGAGGTCCTGGAGTTCTTCCGCGGTGAAGTGCCGGTGCGTCGAAAAAACCTTCCTGACGATCGCGGTGCGCTGCCCGGTGAGCTTCAGATCCTTCCGCTTGAGGTACTCGCGAAAGGCGTCGAGTGCGTTCGCGAGGTCGTGGCGCTCCTTCTCGCGGGTGACGCGCGTGCCATCGACGTCTTCGACGACGCGAAACGACGACTTTCGCGACGCCCCCGCCCGCCGCGGGTCTTCCATGCTTCGCTAGTCTCCGAGGTCCCGAATGACCGCTCGGTCGCCGATGTCGGTGCGATAGTGGCAACGATCGAACGATATCGCCCGAACGGCCGCGTACGCTCGTTCCTTTGCGCCGAGAAAGTCCTTGCCGAGCGCGGTGACGCCGAGCACGCGCCCTCCGGCCGTCACGAGCTGATTGTTTCGCCGCGCCGTGCCGGCGTGGAAGACCTGGACGTCGCTCTGGCCGGCAAGCGTGTCGAGGCCGTGGATCGCTTGGCCCGTGTCGTACTTCTCCGGGTAGCCGCGCGACGCCATCACGACGCACACCGCGGGCCGCGGATCCCAGTCCATCTCGACTTGATCGAGCTTGCCGTCGATCACGGCCTCGATCAGATCGATGAGGTCCGTGCGAAGTCGCATCATCAGCGGTTGCGTCTCCGGATCGCCGAACCGAACGTTGAACTCGAGCACCTTCGGCCCGCTCTTCGTGATCATCAGGCCGGCGTACAGCAAGCCCTTGTACTTGCACCCCTCGCGGTACATCGCGTGGACGAGCGGCACCAGCACTTCGGCGTCGACCTGTCGCGCGATCTTCGGAGTCACGACGGGAGCCGGCGAGTACGCACCCATGCCGCCCGTGTTCGGCCCGCGGTCTCCCGTCAGCGCCTGCTTGTAGTCTTGCGCGGTTTCGAGCACCGCGATCGTCTTGCCGTCCGTGAGCGCGAGGATCGACGCCTCTTCGCCCTTCAGGAACTCCTCGATCACGATCTCCGAACCCGCGTCCCCGAACCGCCGCTCCTCCATGATCTGGAGGACCGCGGCGGTCGCCTCCTTCTCGGTCGGGCAGATGACCACGCCCTTCCCGCTCGCGAGCCCGCTGGCCTTGACGACAACCGGGAACTGGTCGGACGAACGGGATCGAATGTAGTCGCGCGCGTCCTTTACAGCCGCGAACGCGCGAAACGCGGCAGTCGGGATGCGGTACTGGTTCATCAACTTCTTCGCCCAGACCTTGCTGCCCTCGAGCATCGCGGCCTTGCGCGTCGGACCGAAGATGCGAAGCCCCTTCTCCTGGAAGAGGTCGACGATCCCGGCGCACAAGAGCGCCTCCGGTCCCACGATCGTCAGATCCACGCCTTCGTTCACGGCGAGCGCGAGGATCTTCGCTGGATCGTCGGCGCTCACGTCGACGCAGCGCGCGATCGACGCGATCCCCGCGTTGCCGGGCGCGCAAAGAACTTCTCGGGTGCGCGGCGACTGGCGGATCTTCCAGACGAGTGCATGCTCGCGTCCGCCGCTGCCGACGACGAGTACCTTCAGCGGAGTCGCGTTCGTGCCGGTGGTCATCTAGATCGCCCGTTGCCCTTGGAAGTCGAGGAGGCCGCGCACGATAGCAGTGACCTCGGAGACCGTCAAGCCGAGCGCGGCGGCGGCTCACACTTGAAGCGATTCGCGACGGATCTTACCGTGTGCGGCCGGATCGGGGCGTAGCTCAGCTTGGCTAGAGCGCTTGCCTTGGGCGCAAGAGGCCGGAGGTTCAAATCCTCTCGCCCCGACCATCCACATCACGCGCGATCCGTGTCGTATTCCCTTTGAACTCGACGGGCTGTCCAACGTCCGTTCCCGCGGCCCATTCGAGGGATCCTCGCGAGCAATGGGCCAGCGCACGCGATTCGTTGGCGACTCAGGATCGTTCGTCCGGATGGGGTCGGAAGTGAAAAGGCGAGCGCCCCGCGGGCTAGCGCGGGGCGGGTCGTTTGGGTGTGAAATATCGGCGCGGGGACGCCGGGTTGGGGATCACTTGGATGGACTCACGATCTGCAGTTGCTTGTGGCAGATCGGGCACTCCTCGAATGTCGCTCGGACGATGAATCTCCGAGTACCGAGGCAGCGCGAGCAGTAGTGGTTCTCGCTGCGGCCCGGATCGATCGCGTTCATGGCTCAACTCCTTCTGTTTGATTTCACGAGGACGATGGCCATCTCAGCAACGTCCGTGCCGCGGAACGGGGCCAGATCACGCGAATCGTGTGACTCGTCGATTGGCGTGGGAATGGCGCATCATGCGCCCGAAATTCTCGCAGCGGGTGACGGCCGAGTCCGATTCCCTTCGCGCCATGGCGCGTCACCAAAAGGACCGAGTCGACGGGTTCCACTGCCCCACGGCAGCCCCAACCGGTGCGAATCGTGGCTGACCTTCGACCTTGCCCGCGCTGGGGAGCAACGCTACATTGCGCCCCTCCGCACGCGCCCGTAGCTCAACTGGACAGAGCACCGGATTTCTAATCCGGCGGTTGCAGGTTCGATTCCTGCCGGGCGTACCCATTTGCCGTCTCGGCGCCGGCGACCGCGGCGCGAATCGAAAAACCTTTGAAGCGTTTCGCAGGCTTTGCTTAAATACCGCGCTCAAATTTTCCGGATGGTGAGTGTAGCTCAGTTGGTTAGAGCACCAGACTGTGGCTCTGGGGGTCGCGGGTTCAAATCCCGTCACTCACCCCAATGAGTGGATGGACCCGCGGCTGGACCGACGACCTTCGGGGCAGCAGCTGCGGTGAACGGTTCAGAAGAGATGGGTTTTCGACGCGCCCGTAGCTCAATTGGATAGAGTCGTGGGCTTCGAACCCAAAGGTTGCAGGTTCGAGTCCTGCCGGGCGCGCCATTGAAGATTCACCTGGTCGATCGAGGCCAGGCTTTCGTCGGGCGGTCGTGAGCCCTCTTAGCTCAGCTGGTAGAGCAAGTGATTCTTAATCACTGGGCCGCAGGTTCGAGTCCTGCAGAGGGCACCACTCTTTTTCGTTTGCACACGCGAGAGTGGCGGAACTGGCAGACGCGCAGGATTTAGGATCCTGTGCCGAAAGGCTTGGGGGTTCGAGTCCCCCCTCTCGCACCAACCCTTCCCTTCGCGACGCACAGAATCCGACTCCGGCCTTGACCTTCCAATCGAGAGGAATAGCCTGGAGCGCACTTCACGAACGCAGCGGGAGAGCGCACT
>JACOTG010000236.1 GCA_016178505.1 Planctomycetota bacterium | reverse complement strand
CTGAACTTCGCGGGTCTCAGCGTGACCAACGCCGTCGTCTTGAATATTCAGTGAAGGGGCCAGATCCGAGCATCAGCGACTTCATGAACGCGGGGGGCATCACCCCGAGTTCAGTGATGCGGCCAGGCCCGACCCTGAGCGACTTCATGAACGGAGGGGGCATCAACGCGACTGCGATGACGACATCGGCTCCACGGGCTTGGTCGCGACGCTGCCGCGCAAGCTGCGGTCAGTGTTCCGCTGAGTGCGAAATAATCCGCCGGAGTTGACCCTGGCTCCGTACGCGTGTGGCTTAGCGGCGCCGTTCACGCGCGCGGAGCGTCGATGAGACCAGGGCGAGTCGATCCTCTCCCTTCACCGTCAGCACGACGCCCACTCCGGGTGCAAGAGCCACCGTCTGGCGACCGCTCTCGAGGCGCGACGTTTCCACGAGCCCAAGCACGTCTTCGAAACTGCCGGCGGGCACGACGATGGTCCGCCGCACGGCTCTGACGGTGTCGGTTTCATCGACGTCGGGGTAGAGGTCTTCCTGCTTGAACTCGTCGCCGAGTTCCGGGTTGGCGGGCATGAATACGGTTGGATTCGACGCCGCAGCCGTACCCGGCGGATCTGACGGGAGCGTCACGCCTCCGACGAGCCAGCTTCCTTCGTGGCCGACAATGACGTCGTCTTCATAGGCATCGACGATCTCGCCGAAGTTGTAGACGGTGCCGTCAACCGCCTGCGCGAAGAAATCCCGCGTGATCTCGGAGAGATGACCGGCCTCGACGGAGATCTCCATCAGGATTCGCGTGGGGACGTCGCCTCCGTTCCACCGAAACGTTCGGGTCTCGGAGAGGTAGACCTCGGTCACGTCCAACCTCCGACCCTCCGTGGTGCCGACGTATCGCTTGAAGCCGCCCGGTTCGAACGGCTGATAGAGATTCGTGATCGCGAGCGGGTTCGTGAACGACGGCGGATCGGCGGGCACGGACGCGCGCGCTGAAAGCGGCACGAACGCGAGTGCGACCCATGAGGATAGGACAGCCGCGGCCCCAATCGAACCGACACTCTTCATGGCTGACTCCTTTCTCGAGCGACGAGGTCTCGCCACTCCACGTGGGAGCGCTCGGCTGCCATTATCTTCCGGGACGAACATGAAGCGAACATGAATGGCGACTCCCGGGTGTCGGGATCGGTCCGATGATCCGCAAGAGGCAGTCGTCCCGTCCCTGAACGATTCCCGTCTGGGAAGCGCCCGGACCCGCTTCGGTCACGACGGGTGCTGGATGGGCTGTTGCACCCGGGTGAGCGGCCGGTCGGTGGTGCCCGTCAGTGACCGCGCCGTCGAGGAATCGACCGCATCGCACGGGGGGCGAACCTCCGAGATGCGAGGGAGCCGCACGGTGAACGTCGATCCCTCACCTTCGCGGCTGCTCACGGTGATCGATCCTCCGTGGCTCTCGACGATCCACTTCGTGATCGCGAGCCCGAGGCCGCTGCCGCCGGCAGCGCGGGTGCGTGCGGCATCGACTCGATAGAAGCGCTCGAAGAGATGTGGAACGTGCTCTTCCGCAATGCCGATACCGGTGTCGATCACCTTGGCTTCGACGTGCGTTCCGTTCTCCTGGACGACGACGGCGACGGTTCCGCCACGATGGTTGTAACGGATCGCATTCGTGACGAGATTCGTGAAGACTTCGCGAATTCGCTCGCGGTCACCGATGATCAGAGGCCGCGGCCCGCTCGACGAAAGGGTCACGGCGTGCTCCCCGGCCAAGGGCTCCAGGAGGGCCAGGGTCTCTTCGACGACCTCGGCAAGATCGACGTTGTCCCGCTCGAGGGTCACGCTTCCCGAGTCCGCCCGCGTGAGAGCCAGCAGTCCGTCGACGATGCTCTTCATGCGACGTGCGGCGCGCAAGACCGCTTCGAGTGACTCTCGATACTCCGGGGCTTCGCGGTCTTTGGCCAGCGTTTGTTCGGCCGTGGCCAGGACGATGGAGACCGGCGTGCGCAGCTCGTGCGAAGCATCGGCGGTGAAGCGGGACTGTTGCTCGACCGTCTTCTGAAGCCGATCGAACGCCGAATTGAGCGTGCCGGCCAATCGGCCGAGTTCGCTCTCCGTCTTTCCCACGTCGATCCGTCTCGCGAGATTCGAGCCGGAGATTTCGGAGGCTGCGCGGCTGATCCGATGGATCGGCGCCAGGACGCGGCCCGAGAAGAACCAGCCGCCGAGCAACGCAAGCGCGAGAACGGCGGCACCCGAACCCAGCAGCAGTTGCAGGTAACCGCTCAGCTCGGCTCGAACCGTTCCGGTGTGCTCGCCTACGAGGACGAGGCGGCCGTCCGAACCTCCGACGGTGATTTCGCGCCACATGCCCCGGGTTCGGTAACAGACCTGTCCCGGGAAAGGAACCTCCAAGCCCGCGCGTGAAACGAGCCCGACGGTGCCGTCCTTCTTCCATCCGATGAAGTAGGGACGGTCGTTGCCTTCGCCGGCGAACACCGGAAAGAGCTCGGTCAATTCGAATGCGACCGCATCCGCCTTTTCGTCCGCGTTGTCCTCCCAAGTGAGGGCGATGGCGACAGCCTGCTCTCGGATCCTGTCGTTGACCTGCGTGAGGACGTTGCGACGCAGTGCGTAGTAGACGACGGTGCCGTAGAGTCCGACCGTTCCCACGAGGATCACGACGTACCACCACAGCAACGTGGTTCGTATCGACTTAAACATGGATGAGGTACCCTTCGCCGCGACGCGTCGTGATGAAGTCCTTTCCGAGTTTTCGGCGAAGGTTGGAGATGTAGACGTCCATCACGTTCGAGAGCGTGTCCTCGCTCTCGTCGTAAACGTGCTCGAAGAGCTTCGTGCGGGTGACGAGTTCTCCTCGGTGCATCATCAGGAACTCAGCCACCGAATACTCCTTGGGGGAAAGGGTGACCGCCTTTCCCGCCTTTCGGACCGTGCGCGAGGCGGTGTCGAACTCCACGTCACCGGCGCGGAGGATGCTCGATGCTTTGCCGGCCGACCTTCGAATGAGCGACCGGATCCTCGCGCGAAGCTCGTCCAGATTGAACGGCTTGACCAGATAATCGTCGGCGCCGTCGTCGAGGCCGCGCACGCGATCGTCGACTCCGTCGCGCGCCGTCAGGATGAGCACCGGTGTGTCCTTCGTCTTTCGGAGTTGGTCGAGGACGGTCCATCCGTTCCGCCTCGGCAGCATGAGATCCAACAGGATCGCGTCGTAGTCGCAGGTCTGCGCCTGGTATAGGCCGCTTTCGCCGTCGTGGGCGACGTCGACGGCGAAGCCATCCTCCTCCAGCGCCTTTCGAACGGCGCGGGCAAGGTCGGTTTCGTCTTCGATGATCAGGATTCTCATTGGCGAAGAAGCCGGTTACTGATTCGTCGTCCTCGTCGCGGGGACGATCGCGATCTCCCTCATCGTAATCGTCATCCTCGTTGCGCTCCAGGATCCGATGGGTTCCGCCGTTCGCGATGCGTCACGGCACAGGACGCTCCCGATTCCTGGAGCCGCGACCCTGTGCCCGAGTGAGTCACGCGATCGCGGCGCGGTTACGAACTCTCGCTCCGTGATGGACTGGCTACCGCCCGACTCGATCGGCACGGACGGCACGTTACGCTCCCGAGAGTGAAAGGAACGTGAAGGGAAAGCGTCGCGTCGAGTGCGAAATAATCCGCCGGAGTTGTCCCTGGCTCCGTACGCGGACTAGCGGTTGGCGGCGATGAGCGCGATGGCGCCCGCGACGGCGGCGATCGCGAGGATGAGCAGTACGATTTTCACCCACGAGAGCGGGGCTTGGCCGTGCAGCTCGCCGGTTTGGCCGTTGATCATGAAGCGGTAGCTCTTCTCGCCGTAGCGATAGGCCGAGATCCAAACGGGGAGGAGGAGGTGCTTGTAGCTCTGGCCGTCGACGCGCGTCGCGACCTCGAGCGAGCGGTGCGTGTCGCCGGGCACGTCGCCGTCGCAGCGCGAAGTCTGCGACTCGACGATCTCGTTCTTCGCGATCTTCCATCCCTCTTGCACGTCCACCGCGTACGACTCGGCGGTCCATCCGCTCAGGTACTCGTCACGGTAGGGGACCAGCGCCTTCAACGCGAACGGCTCGATCTTGCCGAGGAGCTTGGCGTCGAGCCCCTTGCTGGCGCAGACGAGCACGTCGTCGTAGTCGTCCTCGCGCGCACCGTCGGCGGGCTCCCAGCGAGTGCGCTGCTCTCGATGTTGGTTCTGCCCGGAGCCGACCGTGACGTAGTAGTGGTAGCCGGCCTCGGCCGTCCACGTCGACGAGGCGTGCGCGTCGTACGTCCAGAACGGTACGAGCACGCCGCGCATCTCGACGACGGTGCTTCGCGACGTCAGCGCGTTCGGGCGAAACCAGCGCGAGCGGATCCACTTTCGAAAGAGATCTTGCGCCGAATCGGTGTCGACCGCGAACGGGACGAGGCACGTCGGGCGAATGCGCGTCGGATCGGGCTCGTCCTCGACGACGCGCGACGAGCCGCAGTACGTGCACTTGCCGGCTTTCTCGGTCGGCGCGATCTCGACGGTGGCGCCGCACGCTTGGCACGAGACGCGGCGCACGTCGCGAGGAGTGGCATCGTGGTTGTCGCGCGCGCGATGCAGCGCCTCGTCGAGGTCGAGTTCCGGGACCGCGCCCTTGTTCGCGTCGATCGTGCGCTCGTTGCCGCAGAACGGGCAACGCAGCCCCTGATGCTTTGGGTCGTACGCGAGGCCGGCGCCGCACGACGGGCACGGGAACTGGACGGCGTTGGCCGCATGCACGGTTTCTTTTCGTGGAGTTGGGTTCGGATCCACTGCGTCTTTACGCGTCGGCCGCCTTCTCGCCGCACTTCAGGCAGAACTTTGCGCCCGCGGGCATGTCGGCGCCGCACTTCGCGCACGCGACCTTCGCCGCGATGGGCGCGCCGCACTGCACGCAGAACTTCGCGTTCGGCGGAAGATCGGTCGAGCACTTGAGGCAGCGCTGCGCGACGACCGCCTGCTTGCCGCAGTGAGGGCAGAATCGCGAGTCGGCCGCCATCTCGTTATGGCAGCCCGGACAGAAGCCCGTGCCCGCCGCCGGCGATTCGACGGCGCCGCGGCTCGCCGACCCGAAGATCATGCCGGGCAGCATCGCGCCGACGCCCATGCCCGCGCCGAGCCCGAGCCCCGCGGCCGCCGCGCCGCCGCCCGCGGTGCCCGCGCCCTCGAGCGCGCGAGCGGCCTTGTACTTCATGAAACGGTTGAGGTCGCCGACGGCGCCCATCGCGGCGCGCTCGTCGATCGCCTTCTGCACCTCTTCCGGCGGCGTGACCGACTGGATGAAGAACTGGCGCAGCTCGAGGCCGAACTTCTTGAACTCGTCGGCGAGCTGCGTCTGCATCGCCTCGCTCATCTCCTTGTACTGCTTCGGGAGATCGAGCACGGACTCGAGGTGCTCGCCGAAGAAGTCGTTCACGCGCGAGATGACGATCGAGCGCAGCTGCTCTTGGATCTCGCTCGTGCGGAAGCTGTCGTCGCCGGCGACGAGCGTGTTCAGGAACACGAGCGGCTCGATCACGCGAAACGTGTACGTGCCGAACGCGCGCAGCCGCACGAGGCCGAACTCCTTGTCGCGGAACGCGACCGGATCCGTCGTGCCCCAGCGCTGATCGGTGAACGTCTTCAGCGAGATGAAGTAGACCTCGCACCGGAACGGGCTCTTGAACCCCCACGGGAGCGAGAGGAGGTTCGTGAGGATCGGCAGGTTCAAGGTCGACAGCGTGTGCCGGCCGGCCGGCAGCACGTCGCCGCCTTTGCCCTCGGAGAAGAAGACCGCGCACTGGTAGTCGCGGACGATGAGCTGCGCGCCCATCTTGATGTCGGCCGAGCCGCGCTCCGGAATGCGGTGCGCGATCTCGTCCGCGATCTCGCCGGGGTACTCCAGGACTTCGAGGAAGAGGCCCATCCGTTGACTCTCCTGTCATCGCTCGCCGAAGGGGGCGCCCCTGATTTTCTCTCGTGAGACAAACGGCCGCAGGATTCGCAGTCGCCCCGCGCTATTTCCCGCGCCGCGGGGCGCGATTCTATTCCGGGCGATGACTGGCTGCCAGCGATCGACCATTCCGTGTGACGGCCCGCTCCCGCTCGGCTATAGTGCATCGATCCGTAGGTGAGCGTGGAACGAGGACTCGCCCGCCGCGGTGTTCTGATGAGGAGTGGGGGTCTCATGAATGACATTCGCGGCGCGGTCTTCTTCGCGGCCGCCGTCTTCAGCGGACTTGCAGGCGCAGACGCCCAGACCACTCGGCTGATCACGCGAGCGTTCGACGGCGGGCCCTCGAATGGCCACAGCAATTGTTGGGACATCTCTGCGGATGGCCGCTACGTCCTCTTCACCAGCGACGCGACGAACCTCGTCCCGAACGACACGAACGGTGTCGCCGACATTTTCCATCACGACCGGCTGACACAGCGCACCACGCGAGTCAACGTGACCTCGAGCGGCGAGCAAGCGAACGGATGGTCGTGGATTCCTGCCATCTCCTCCGACGGCCTGCACGTCGCGTTCTACAGCGGCGCGACCAATCTCGTTCCTGGCGACACCAACGGGTTCAACGACGCCTTCGTCCACGACGTCGTCACCGGCGAAACATCGCGTGTCAATGTCTCGCTCGGCGGCGACCAAGCGAACGACACGGTCCATGGACTTTTCCTGACGACTTGCCTCTCGGCGGATGGCCGATTCGTCTGCTTCTCGACCCGTGCGACAAATCTGTCTTCCGAAGCTCCGGTACGCGGGGAAGGCGCGTTCGTGCACGATCGGATCAGCGGCGAAACGACGTTTGTCAGTAGTTGCTCGGTGCTTGGGCGATGTGACGTCGAGTCCGCCTATCCCGCGGCAGTGTCGTCGGATGGTCGCTCGATCATCTTCAACGCGTTCTTCTCCAACTATGCGTCGGACCTGTTCCTGTACGACCACTTCACCGGAACTGGGCGGCGCTTGCCGGCCACCGGGGGAAGTGCAGACCTCGGCGCGTCGATGTCCGACGACGGTCGCTTCATCGCGTTCGAGAGTAGTTCGACGGATATCGTGCCCGGCGACCTGAACGGCAGTGAGGACTGGTTCGTGTTCGATCAGATGAGAGAGACCGTCAGCCGCGTCAGCCTCACACCAGAAGGCGGCCAGGGATCCGGTCACTTTCGTAGCGCTCGCGTGAGTGCGGACGGCCGATCGTTTGGGTTTGCGACAAATGGGGAGGAGTTCACGGGAAACCGTAGCTGGTACTACGTCAACTTCGTCCGCGATCTTCAACTTGGCAGAACCGTCCGTCGCGGTTCCGCCGACAACGTGGGGGGATTGAGTTCGAACGGGGCGTGCACCCTCGCTTACACGACCAACCACTCGCTCGTTTCGGAAGACACGAATGACTATCTCCTCGACGTCTACACCGACGACTATTCGTCATTCGAATCTGTCGCGCCCGCATCAGGATCGGAAGCAGGCGGCGACGTGGTCACGTTGTTCGGTTCCTGCTTCAGCCCCGCATCCGCCCCTGTCGTGCGCTTCGCCGATCGCGAGGCGACCGTTCTCGCGACGACCGAGGATCGAGTTCGCGTGCTCACACCTCCGGGTCACGGAACGGTCGACGTGTCGATCGTGGGTGCGTGGGGCGATGGCGTGGTCGCCGGTGGTTTCTCGTACGTCCCTCGAGAACTCGCCGCGCGCTACGGCGACGTGAACACGGGTCGCGGCGATCGCGAGGACGTTCTGCTCGTCAATGCGCTGAGCGGCGACCCGGCGACGCGCGAAGTGAGTCTTCGCTCGCGCGATGCGATCTCGATCGTCCTGGTGGCGCCGTCCAGCCGGGCCTCCGCGAAATACGCCCTGTACGCATGGCGGGGAATTCCGAATGACGCGACTCTGGCGCTTCTGCCAAACCGTGTGGGCGCGATGGTGTTTCCGCCGCCCTTCGTCGACCCCCAGCGCCACCCGATCGCGGTGTGGAACGATCTCGGGCATCAGCGCCTGCTCGGCGCACCGACGCTCGCCTCGCGGCCGGCACCCACGATCGTGGCCGACCGACGCGCCGGCGCCTCGTCACCCGCGTACATCACGGTGCAAGGATTGATCGAAGACGACGCGTCGCCCGATCCGCTCGGGATCAGCGTCACGAACGCGCTCATCTTGCGGATCCGCTGATCGCGCTCCGATTGGTCGCGGGACGATAGAACTCAAACTCGCGGCCGATGCCGGACGAGCTTTCAACAAGCGTTGTCATCACTCGCCGAACAGGGCGCCCCTGTTTCTCTCGTGAGACAAACGGTCGCAGGATTCGCGTTGCGGCGAGCAAGATCTCTCGCGCCAACGCGGGGTAATTCTCCGCCGGTCGCTCGACAGGGGCGAGCGGGCATCAGACGCGAGAAAATGTCGAGAATCGTGGCGGACTCTCGGCGGCGTTCGGACGTTACGGAGTCCAGAAGGACGCTCGTATCTCGAAGGAGGTCGTCATGCGAGTTCACTCGGCACTCGTCTTCTGGACGGTTTCGATCGCTGCGCCGTCGGTCCTGGGCTTCGCGGTCACGGCGCGAGGGGAGCGCAGCCACACGGATCCTACCGGGTGGTACTGGCAGTACGAAGTCTCGGAGGCCACGGTCAACGATCGCGCCGACCTTGGCTATCGGCTGTTCGATCTCGAGATCGAGCAGACGGCGCCGTATCGGTTCACGACCGTGTTCGTCGCGAACTCGGGCGTCCACGCGAAGGACTGGTGGTGGCGATTCGACCAGACCGAAGCGCAGATCGAGCAGTTCATGAGCGACAACAATGCACGCATCCTCGACCTCGAGGTCGCGCGAGTGAACGGCCAGCCGCGCCTCGCCGCGACCATGATCCGGAACGCGGGCAGCGACGCGGTGGGGTGGTGGTACTACTACGACCGAAGCCTCTCGTTCATCGACTCGCAGGTCGTGGCGCACGACGCGCGAATCATCGATCTCGACTCCTACGTCGTGGACGGCGTGCGCCTCTGGAGCGCCGTCATGGTCCACAACGCGGGTACCCACTACAGCGACTGGTGGTGGTACGTGAACCAGTCGCCGGCGCAGATCTTCCAGAAGCTCCTCTTGCACCACGCGCGCATCGTGGACCTCGAGCGGCTGACGTCGACGACTTTCGCGGTCGTGCTCGCGCCCTCGGAGGACAAGTTCTCGCAGTACAACTTCTCGCTCGATGCGCAGCAGCTCACGGACTTCTACCGGCAGCGCGGCTCGCGGATCATCGACCTCGAGTCGCGAGTCGTGGACGGCGTTCGGCGATTCGACGTCGTGGTGCTCGACAACACGAACTCCGTCGAGCGCCGGCTACGCGACATCATGCTGCCCGCAACGGACGGCGCGTTCGGCTTCTACTCGAAGCGCGTGGGAGGGCCCGTGGTCGCGCGGCTCAACGACACGCGATCGTTCTATCCCGCGAGCACGATCAAGGTCCTCGAGCACCTCGCGGCCACGGACACGCTCGAGCGGCTGAATCGAACGGACGCAAGCGTTCCGAGGTGGCCCGACGACGAGGTGGACTATCATCAGACGCCGCCGTATCCGGGGTCCGAGCCGCTGTCCACGATGCAAGTGCAGATGATGGTGAACTCCGACAACTCGCGAACCAACAACATCCAGAACGCGTTCGGTCGGGTCCCCATCGGCACCGGAATCGTGCAGTTCTTCGGCGCGCTGGGACGCGATCGCATCAACCACCACGCGTGGGACACGGTCGGCTTGTCCACGGCGACGGCTCTGCGACACAAGCTCGGCGCCGGCGGCCCGGACGTGTTCGATCCCGCGAACTCGGCGACGCTCGCGGACCTCGGCCTGCTGTACGAGCGCGTCGCGTCGGGCGCGATCCTGAACGCGAGCTATCGGCAGCTCTTCTACTCGCGGATGCTCAACTATCAGGGGCCCTACGGGAACCACTCCTTGTTCGGCGTCGTGACCGGCGTCGTACAAGAGGAGGCGGCTTCCCGCGGCGTGTCCGCCGCGAACCAGCAGCTGTTCCTCGACAACCTGAACATGGCGTTCAAGGCCGGGAGCCTCGACGTGAATCTGAAGTACGCGAGCAACGCCGGGTGGATCTCGCTTCCGGTGAGACTCGGCAACGGCTCGATCGGAGCCCGTGGCTACGTGTTCGGCACGTTCGTCGACGGCTACACGTTCGTGAATTTCGGGCTCAGCAGCAGCAACACTCCGCAAGTGACCGGCGAGCTGCTCCGCGATTCGATCGGCTCGGCGCTGCAGACGTTCGTGCCGTGATCCCGCGGCGTCGAGGTCGGTCGCGCTACTTCCTCCCCGGCACCTCCTGCGAGCCGAGGCGGCGCAGGTCGTCTTGCAGGACTTGGACGGCTTTCTCGAGCTGCGCGTCGCGGCCGGCGAGCGCGTCGGCCGGCGAGTTGTCGACCGCGACGTCGGGCGGGACGCCGTAGTTCTCGAGGTTCGTGCCGTTCACGTTCCACAGGCCGGAGCCGGGCGTTCGGAGCTGCGAGCCGTCGAGCAGGCGATAGCTGCCCGTTCCGATCACCGCGCCGTACGTCGTCACGCCCACGGTCTTCCCGAGCTTCAGCGTGCGGAAGCCGTCGGGGAAGACCTCGGCGTCGCTCGTCGATCGCTCGTTCTGCAGCATCGCGAGCGGGCCGAAGTAGCCGTTGACGGGGCGCGTCTGGAAGACCGAGTCGCGGAAGCGCGTGTACTGGTACTGGCGCTGTTGCAGGATCTCGAGCAGCTCCTGGTCGATGTTGCCGCCGGGGTTGAAGCGCTGATCGATGACGAGCGCCTTCTTGAATCGATTGTCGAAGAGGTCTCGCTCGAACTTCCGCAGCGCGGGCTGGTTCATCTGGCGGATGTGCAGGTAGCCGATCTCGCCGTTCGAGAGCTTGTCGGTCATCGCGCGGCGATCGTCGACCCACTTCTCGTATTGCAGCGTCGTGTACGCGGTCGCGCCCACGGGCTCGATGCGCGTCGTCCACGCGCCCTCGAGCGACGGCGCGGAATTCACGGTGAACTCGACCTTGCGTCCCGGCGCCGTGCCGTAGAGCCGCCAGTAGTTGTCGCCCGCGCGAAGCGGCGTGCCATCGACCGCGAGCACGAAGTCGCCGGCGTGGACGCGCACGAAGTCCTTGTCCGCGGGGCCGCGCTTGTAGACGTGCGTCACCTTGTAGTAGCCCGACGCGTCGGGCGTGATCTCGAAGCCCGGGAAGCGCGTGCGGATCGCGTCGGGGTCGGGCGTGCCGCCGCCGGAGATGCCGGTGTGCGACGCGTTCAGCTCGCCGATCATCTGGCTCACGACGGCTTGCAGGTCCTGCACGTCGCCAGTGTCGTCGACGAGCGGCTCGTAGACCGAGCGCATGCGCGCCCAGTCGACGCCGTGCATCGCGGGATCGTAGAAGCGATTCTTCATCACGCGCCACGCCTCGCCTAAGACCTGGCGTCGCTCGGCCGCGCGGTCGACCTCGACGCGAACGGTGAAGCTCACGCGCTTGCGGGCTCCGTCGCTCGCGGACGCGGCGCGGCCGGTGCTCGCCGCGCTCGGCTTCGAGTCGGATCCGCCCGATCCACCGACGCCGATCGACCAGACGCCGCTGCCTTCCATGAAATAGAGCGTCTTGCCGTCCTTCGAGAACTGCACCGATCGAATGCCGCCCTCGCCGCCGCCGCCGCCCGCATCCGTGTCCGGATCGGGTGGAGTCGATTGCGTGAGTCGGCGCTGCTCGTCGCCGTCCGCCTGCACGACGTAGAGCGTGGACGTCGGCCGATCGTCGACGTCGCCCTCGGCGACGAACGCGACGCTCTTGCTGTCGGGAGCGGGCACGACCGAGGCGACGCGATCCGACAAGTGCGTCACCTGGTGGATGCGGCGATCGAGTCCGTCCCAATCGATCTTCACGTCGACCGGGCCCTTCTTCTCTTTCTCGCCGTCCTTGTCTTTGTCGCTCGCATCTGCAGCCGGCTCTTCGTCGACGTCGCGGCTCATCGGATCCTTTTCTTCCTTGGTGAGCGAGACGGAGTAGAGCGCGGGCACGTTCTCGCGGCCCGTGAGGAGTCCCGCGATGAAGACGAGCTTCTTGCCGTCCGGCGTCCATCGCGCGCCGAACGTGGTCGACAGGAGATCGCTCGTGACGCGGTGCTCGTCGCCGCCGTCGGTCGACACGACGTGGACATGTGGCCGGAGGTCGCGATCCGACTTCGTGTAGACGATCCATTTGCCGTCCGGCGAGAACTCGGGCCCTTGGATCGCCGAGGACTCGCTCATCGCGAGCGTGCGAAGCTCGCCCGTGTCCACCATCGCGCGATAGAGTTTGTGATCGGACGCTGTGAATGCGAGCGCCTTAGAGTCGGGCGACCACGCGAGCGATCCCTTCTCGCTGTCCGCGTCCGAGAGCTTCTTCGCGTTCTTGCCGTCGACGTCAGAGACCCAGACTTCGTCGCGGCCCGATTGATCGCTGACGTAAGCGACGCGCTTGCCGTCGGGCGACCACGTCGGCCGCGATTCCCGCGAGGGCGAGTTGGTGACGCGCGTCGCCGTGCCCTTGTCGGTCGCGATCGTGAACAGCTCGCCGTGGACGGACGCGACCGCGCGCTTGGTCGACGGCGACAGATCGAAGTCGTCGGCCTCGTCGCGGAAGACCACCGGCTCGGATTCGTTCTCCTTCGAGTCCGACGCGAGATCGATCTTCACCTCGGACGCGCGACCGCTCGCCGTGTCGAGCTTCCAAAGCCCGAAGCCTTCCTCGTAGACGATCGTCTTGCCGTCGGACGAGATCGACGGGAAGAAGAGCGAGCCGTCCGTGTGATGCGTCACTTGAGCCGGCGCGCCGCCGGACGCCGGGATCTTCCAGAGGTTGTTCGCCGACGCGAGCGCCTCGCGCGTGCCGGGCTTCGCGGTGGTCTCGCGGTCCGAGACGAAGAAGATCTCGCCGTTTCCGAAGAGCGGCCAGAACGCGTTCGACCGCTCGCGCTCCGGGACGTCGTCGTCGAGGAGCCGCTTGAACGATTTCTTCTCGACGTCGAAGAGCCACAGGTCCGCGGCGTAGCTGCCGCGATAGTGCTTCCGCCACCAAACCATCGGATGGCGATTGAACGCGAGCTGCTTGCCGTCGGGCGACCAAGTTCCGTACGCGCCCCAGTCGGTCGGCATCGCCTGCTCGAGCCCGCCCTCGATCGACACCTCGTACAAGTTCGAGATGCCGGGGAAGGGCGTGCCGCGCGCGGACGAGAAGAGGACGCGCTTCGAGTCGCGCGACCAGCCGACAACCGTGTCGCCCGCGCTGTGGAACGTGAGCGGCTTCGCGTCGCCGCCCGTCGCTGGCATGACGAACACGTCGTTGTTGCCGTGGCGATCCGACGAGAACGCGATCCACTTGCCGTCCGGCGAGAAGCGCGGGAACGACTCGTGCGCCGTATGAACCGTCAGTCGCTTCGGGTTCGAGCCGTCTTCGTCGACGATCCACACGTCGCCGAGATAGCTGAACGCGATCTTGCCGGCGTGAACATCCGGCTGCCGCGGAATGTGAATCGGCTTCGCGTCGGCCGACGCGGCGACGACGCAGGCGAGAACGATGGCGACGACGACCCGATGACGGATTCTCATGGCATACCCTCCTGGGTGGGACGATGGCGCGCCATTGTGCGCGGCCGACGAGTGCCTTCGCAAGGCGGTTCGCCGGGCTCTGCAGCTCGACCTTGCATCAGGACTCGAACGCGTACGCGCCCGCCTCGACTTCGAAGAAACCGTAGTGAGTTCCGATGTGATTGCGATCGACGCCGCGCCGCGCGGGCTTCGCCGGATAGAGGGATCTGTCGCAATCGAGCGCTCGACGTGCACGCGCGACAGTCGGCGGCCGAACCGCCGGCAATTGTGACGATGACATCGATTCGCCCAGCGACGCAGAGGCGCTAAGGCACGTCGACGAAGACGGCGTTGGTCACGCTGACGCCGAGCGAGTTGCTTGCCGAGTTGTCGCGCACGAGCCCCTGGAGTGTGACTCGTGTGGGCCGGCGGAAGCCGGCGCGCGTGCGAGACCACGGCGCCCGCGCTGGAGACGCGAGTCGATCCGCCGTTCCGCACGCGGAGGCAGCAACGGCGTCCGCATGCAAGCACGCGAACGGCTGGGGCGCGAGCGCAGCATCGAATGGCGTGGGGTTCACCGTGCAGCCGAGCCGTTGGCCCGCGCCAATCACGTCGCGCTGGCGGGACGGAAACCCATTCCAGATCCACAACACGTAGATCGGATGCGACGGACCCGCCGGCGGGGAATCCAGCGAGACCGTGAGGTCGGCGAAGCGCGCCAGCGTGACGACGCCAGTCCGACCGCCGACGCGGAGAATCGAGACCGGCGCTCCGACCGAGACGTTCACCGTTCCGTCGGCGCACGCCTCGCGGTCGCGCAGAAAGATGTCGTTGCAGGTATCGAGTTCCTCGCAGAAGTCGTTCGTGTCGCCGGGCACGAGGTTGCCGGCGGTGCTGACGAACGCGATGAATCTCCCGTCGGCCGAGACGCCGCACCAGTCGCTTCCGTAGTGCGAGGTCGGTTGTCGTCCAGCCGAGTCCAACGACACGCGCGTCGTCTCGCCGCTCTCGCGATCGTGAAGGTAGACGTCGCGTCTTCCATTGGTGTCGTCGAGAACGAGGTTGGACGCGTCGGTGACGAACGCGACGAATCGGCCCGTCGCGGAGATGGAGAGCCCAGGACCCGAGTAGCCGTTGCCTTGCCCACCGACGGAGTCGACGCTCATCCGGCTCGTCTCACCCGTCGCGCGATCGTGAAGGAAGACGTCCGGCGCGCCGTTCGTGTCCCCGGCGACCAAGTTCCTCGTGTAGCTGAGAAACGCGATGAAGCGGCCGTCCGCCGACATCCGAGGCTGGAAACTGTACGTGTCGGCTTCGTGGCCCGCGGAGTCCACGCTCACGCGCGTCGTCTGACCGGTCGAGCGATCGTGCACGAAGACGTCGGCGTTCGCATTGCCGTCGCCTGGAACGAGGTTCGTCGCGCGACTGTCGAATGCCACGAACCGTCCATCCGCCGACAACGACACGTACGAGCCGCCGAACCACAGTCCGACGTCCGAGTCGCCTTCTGAGCCGTCGGACGCGACGCTGATGCGGGTCGTCGCTCCGGTCCCGCGGTCGTGGACGAACGCATCGAGCTTGCCGTTCGTGTCGCCCGGAACCAAGTTCGTCGCGCGGCTCACGAAGGCGACGTAGCGTCCGTCCGTCGATGGCACCGGGAAGTCGCTGTCGCCGTCCGCCTGGAAGCCGTTCGAGTCGACGCTGACGCGCGACGTCTCGCCGGTGAGCCGATCGTGCACGAAGACGTCCGTCGCTGCGTTGGTGTCTCCGGGCACGAGGTTCGTCGCATCGCTCGCGAACGCCACGAACCGCCCATCTCCGGAGATCGTTGCGTCGCCGCTGTCCTGGTGTCCGTTCGCGCCGTTCGTCGCGATGCTGACGAGCGACGTCTCGCCGGTCTGCGCGTCGTAGACAAAGACGTCGAGGTCGTCGCTCATGTCCTGCGGAACGAGATTGCTCGCGCGGCTGTGGAAAGCGATGAACCGCCCGTCGTCCGAGATCGTCGGCATGTCGCTCCATGAGTTCGCTTGACGCCCAGCGGAATCGACGCTCACTCGGATGGTCGATTGCGCGAACGCTGTTGAGGCAACGAGGGCGACCCCTCCGATTGCCAGCACGATGCGAAACATCGACGTCCTCCTCGACGGCGTGATCGTAACGGAGATGCCCCGACGGAACCAGCATCCTTGCGGACTCGGGACAGCGCGGGATAGCCTACGTGCTTCCCACCCCAACAACGGAGGAGCCCACCGGTGCGGATTGCAGCGACGAGTTTCCTGATCACGTTTGTCGCGCTCGCGATCCCCACGCGGGATACGTTTGCGCAGTCGACGTGCCAGGAGTGGACTCCGGGGCTGTTTCCGGTGGAGGGAGTCTCGTCGACGGTCTACAGCCCGGTACCCCTGTACGCGCTTCTCGTTTGCGACGACGGTCGTGGAACGGCCCTTTTCGCCGGCGGCGATTTCAACGTCGCGGGCGGTGCCCTCGTGAACGGAGTCGCGCGCTGGGACGGCCACGCCTGGTCTCCTCTCGGGAGCGGTGTCGACGACTCGATGAGCGTCTTCGCGCTCGGATCATTCGACGACGGATCGGGGCCGGGTCTCTACGTGGGCGGCGAGTTCAGGGACATCGGCGGCGAGCGGCGTCGTCACATCGCTCGGTGGAACGGTTCGTCGTGGTCGTCTCTCGGGTATGGCGTGGACGGTGCCGTTCATGCGCTCGCCGATTTCGATGACGGATCGGGCCGCGCGCTCTACGTCGGCGGCGAGTTCATCGATGCGAGCGGCGTCACGGCCTACCGCATCGCGCGGTGGCGAGGGGGGTCTTGGTCACCAGTCGGCATCGGCGTGAACGACGTCGTCCGCTGCTTTGCTGAGTACGACGATGGATCGGGGACGTCGCTCTACGCTGGCGGCGACTTCACGACCGCGGACGGACGCCTCGTGAATTCAATTGCTCGCTGGGACGGCAACACATGGCTCCCAGTCGGAGGCGGCTTCGACACTGCGGGAGTTCGTGCGCTAGTCGTTTTCGACGACGGCAGCGGCGCTGCGCTCTACGCGGCGGGACGATTCGCGGCTGCCGGTGGCGGGGCCGCGAGCCATATTGCTCGATGGAACGGCGCACAGTGGGCGCCGGTCGGAGGCGGAATCGAAGGTGACGTCCACGCGCTTTCCGTCTTTCGCTCGGGTGGTGCGCCGGTGCTCGTCGCGGGTGGCCCGTTCGCGACCGTCGGTGGCGCGACGGCGAACGGCGTTGCGCAGTGGGACGGATCGACGTGGTCCCCAATGGGAACCGGTTTCGGGAGCGAGTTCGGCGGCGGCGCCATCGTTCGCGCGCTCGCGTCGTTCGACGACGGCGCGGGTCGATCGCTTTTCGCGGGCGGCGATTTTTCCGCTGCGGAGGGGCTCGTGGCGCACGACATGGCGCGATGGAATGGCGCCGCGTGGTCGAGGGTCGGCGGCGGGATCACCGGAGGCGTCGGCGCGCTTCAGGCCTTTGACGACGGCAGCGGCCTCGCGCTGTGGGTCGGCGGCAGATTCGACGACGCCGGCGACGTCGCGGCGCACAACGTCGCGCGATTCGACGGACGCTCGTTCCACTCGGTCGCTGGCGGTCTCAACGCGCCAGTCGTCGACTTCGAGGTCTTCGACGACGGTACGTCCCGGACTCTGTACGCGGCGACGGACTACCACGTCGTTCGGTGGAACGGAAGCGGATGGACGACGATCGGGTCGACGACCGGGTACTTCAGGAAGCTCGCTGCGTTCGACGACGGCACCGGCCCCGCGTTGTACGCGACGGGGATCTTCTCTTCAGTGTCGGGAACGCCGGCGCACAACTATGCGAAGTGGAACGGGAGCGCTTGGTCCGCGCTCGGCATCGGTCAATTCGATCCCCTCGACGTCGAGGTGTTCGACGACGGAACCGGACCTGCGCTATACGGGTGCGGGTTCTCCCATCAGATCGTTCGATGGAACGGAAGCGCTTGGTCGTACCTGCCGTCCGTCACGCAGCGCATCTTTGCGCTCGCGTCATACGACGACGGTTCGGGGCTCGCGCTGTACGCCGGAGGCAATTTCGTCTACGCGGGCGGTCGGCTCGTGAACCGCGTTGGGCGATGGAACGGAACCGAGTGGTCTGCGCTTTCGGGTGGCGTGAACGGCGACGTCTACATGCTTGCGGTTGCGGACGACGGCACGGGCCCGGCGCTTTACGCCGGCGGGTACTTCGGTCAGGCGGACGGGCGTCCGGCCCTTGGGATTGCGAAGTGGAACGGGACTTGGTGGAGCGCGCTCGGCTCCGGCGTCGTGCAGAATTCCGTTGCCGACGTCGGCGACTTCGACGATGGCAACGGCCGAGCGGCGTACATCGGCGGCCGCTTCGATCGCGCGGGCGACGTCGTTTCCGGACGTGTCGCGAGGTGGGGAGCAACGCCGCCCATGCGCGGCAGCGTGAATGCGCTCACCGGCCCCGTTGCGGACGTGCTTTTCGCCAACGACTCCGCCGGCGATGCGAATCGAGCCGTTCGCGTCGGTGTCGGCGCGCCGATCACGATTCGACTCACCGCGGCGCCGCTCGGTCCGGCGCGAACGACCTACGTGCTCTGGGCGTGGCTCGGCTCGCCGACGAACCCGAGCGAGCTTGCGCTCGACGGCTCGTCGATCGGCTGTTTCGGGAACCCGACTCCGTTTCACCGTCACGCCACGCCCCAGCCGTTTCTCTGCATGCACGGCGCGGGCGTTCCTGCGATTGCGTGCGCCGGCGCGCGCATCCGACGCGGTCCGCCGGACGTGCCGTGGACCGCGACGATCGCGTCGGGCTTTTCTTCACCAATCACGGTGACGCTGCAGGGCGCCATGCAGGACGCGGGTGCCGGGAACACGTCGCGCATCAGCGCCACGAACGCGGTCCTCCTCGAAGTTCAGTAAGGAATTCCACGTTCGGCGGCGCAGAAACCGACTCAGCGATCGACGTCGACCTTCGCCTTCCACTCCGCGGCCTTCGCCGGGCGCGTCGCGTCCGGCTCGGCGGCGTTCCACGCGGCATAGAAGTCGGCGAGCGCACGCTCCGCCTTGCCGATGTCGGCGTGGCCCGCCGGGCGCGCCGCGACCAGGGCCTCGTGGCTGCCGACGAGAAGCGGCTCGGCCTCGGCGAAGCGGCGCAAGGCTTGGCACGACCGGCCGAGGTCGAGTCGAGCGAGTGCCGTGCGGAAGTCGCGTTCGCCGCGCGCCTGCGCGTTCACCTCGGCGACGTCGCGCAACACGCGTTCGGCTTCGTCGGCCTTGCCGGAATCGAGGAGGAGCCGGCCGAGGTTGTGCCCATAGAGGCAGAAGTGCGGATCCTTCTCGCCCCACGCGGCCTTCGCGATCGCGACGGCAGCGGCGAGTTCCACGCGCGCGTCGTCGTTTCGGCCCAGCCGACCGAGGACCATTCCGTAGTCGCCGCGCGCGACGGCCGTCGTGGCGTGCTTCGGGCCGAGCACGCGCATCGTCCGCTCGACGGCTTCGCGGGCCAGCGGCTCGGCTAGGTCGAACCGATTGAGGAACCGCTCGATGTCGAACAGGTTGATCAACGTGACGATCGTATCGGAGTTGTCGGCTCCCACGGCACGGCGGCCGCCTTCGAGAGCCTTCCGAACGTACGGCTCGGCCTCCGCGTACCGACCGTGGTTCATGAGGAGGACGCCGAAGCTGTTGGTGGCGATGACCGTGACGCTATGTTCCTCACCCAACGCACGGGAACAGGTGGCGAGCAATTCCCGAAGCTGCGCTTCGGCCTCGGATTGGTTCGCGCCGTTGGAGAAGATGTTCGTGAACGTGATCCGAGACTGGAGAGCGGGCGCGCTCTCGTCGCCGAAGAGGGCGACGTTCGTCCGGACGACATCCCGTTGAATCGCCATCGCGCGCTCGAACTCTCCCATTCTCGACAGCATGAGCGCGAGCTCCTGCTTGGCGTCCGCCGCGCCTGCCGAGAAATCTCCCTCCGCGCGGCGTCGAACCTCCACAGCTTCCTCGAGCAATGGCAATGCCTCCGGGTAGCGCCCTTGATCGCCGTACAGCCGACCCAGCATCAGGGCCGCGCCGGCGGTCTGAGGGTGCGAGTCCCCGAAGACGCGCTGGGTGTCCGCGAACGTCGCGGCCATGAGCGGCTCGGCTTCGGCGTCGTTGTTCCTGTGGTGAAGGAAGCTCGCGAGATTCATCTTGGTCGTCAGCGTGTCCGGGTGCTCGGGTCCGAGGACGCGCGTGCCGACAGCCAACGACTCGCGGCATAGAGCCTCGGCTTCTTCGAGTTTACCGCGACTGTCGAGCAGCACCGCGAGGCTGCTGAGCATGACCTGAGCGTTCGGCGTGTCGCGTCCGAACTCGCGCGTCTCGGCGGCGATTGCTTCGCGAAGGATCTTCTCGGCCTCGTCGCCTCGGTTCACGAGGACGAGCGCATTCGCATAGTCACACTGTAGAGCCAGCGTATCTTTGCGATCCGCGCCACGAACTCGCGTGGAAATCTCGAGCGCCCGTCGCAGCATTTCGGCCCCCGGTTCGAGTTTGCCGCGGGACTGCTCGTAGTGGCCGAGGTTGTTCAAGCAGTCGACGAACTCCTCCGACTCCGTACCGTGGACCCTTCGATTGAGTTCGAGCGCCGTCTCGAGTTGAGGTCCCGCGTCGTCGAGCATGCCGATCGACAGGTACGTCTTTCCGAGGATCAGACGCACGGCCGCTTCGACGTCCGGGCGATCGCGAAACGCGCTGGACTCGAACCGCTCAGCGCGTCGTGCTCGGCCGCGCGCGCGAGAAAGCGTCGCGAATGTCGCGAATCCAATCGAACGCGATTCGGAACTCGACGGGGCCGGACGGCCGATCGCTTTGCGTGTAGTAGAAGGTGCTGCCGTCGCGTGACACACCCTCGATCGTTTCGCCGCTGAGCAACGACGCGTCGAAGAGCTTTCCCGGGTTCATCGGGTCGCTCGCTGACGCTGGATCGAAAGCGACCATCTCGAAATCGCCCTTTCCGTCCGTGAAGAAGAGTTCGCGGCCGTCTGCCGACCAGATCGGGCGATGCCCTCCATCGCGCGACACGGGGATCAACGACGGTGGGCTCGACGCAGGCGGGTACGCCATGAGGTAGATCTCATCGCGTCCCGTCGCGTCGGATGTGAGTGCGATCCATCGGCCGTCGGGGGAGAAGACGGGGTCGCGCTCGCGCGCGGGCGTCGCGATGAGCGGCCGAAGCGTCACCGTCTCGTCCAACGACACGACGTCGACGTCGCACCGGACGAATTCGCGGTCCGTCACGATCGCCAACGCGGACTTGCCGTCGGGGGCGATCGAACTCACGCCGACGAAGGTGTCGGAGTCCGCGGGCTCGTACAGAACCTCGGGGCTCGCGCCGTCGCCGATCGTGCGGCGCAAGATCCGCGTCACGAACTTCGGGGCGGTCGCCGTCTGGTAGTAGATCAGCCGCTTGGAGTCCGGATACCACACCGGTCCGCCCTCATAGAACGTCATGGGCCGACTGCGGTCGGCCGTTGGACGAAGCACGTTCTTTCGCACGTCGAGGAGAGCCAGCGCCGCGCTGCCGCCCTCATCTCGAGTCGCCAGCGCGATCGTGCCGCTGTCGGGCGACACCGCGATCCCGCTCGACGCCGCCGTGCGGACCTGCATCGTCAGGCGCGTCACGCGTCCATCTCGGTCGATCGAGATCAGATCTTGTTGCGACCTCGCCGTACGTTCGTCGGCCCGATAGACGAGCGTGCCCATCGGCGACACGTCGAACGGTCGGTTGTGGACCGTGCGACCGAAGGACTGCGGCAACACGCTCCCGAGCACCGTGACGGGTTCACCGGTGATCGCGAGCGAGTCGAGGTCGAACGGCGCGGCGAGAATCGACATTCCGCGCGCGAATGCGATGTAACCCGGGGCGACCCAGCACGGCGAGTCCGCGTCGGTGATCAGGGGGCGGCGCGAGCCATCCGCGAGCGTCAGGATCTCGATCTGCTCGCGGCTTCGCTGCGCGTCGGCGATCCGCGTGTACAGGAGCACGACGTCCGGACGTGGGATCCTCTTCACCGACATCCACACGGTCCCGCCGCCCTCGGGCCGAACATCGAGGAGGGGGCGCTTCTCGGAGCCATCCGCCGATACGCGCCACAAGGTTTCGCCGCCGTCGTCTGCGTGGTACGTCGAGACCAAGTAGGAGCCGTCCGGCGCCCAGTCCGCATGATCCATTCGATCGAGCATCGTCACCGGCTGCGCACTCCCGGCGTCGAGAAACGCACGCTTCACCGAAGCGCCGCCGCGAACCGCCCGCGTGACCATCAGAACCGAGCGACCGTCGGGAGAGATAGAAAACGTCTGGACTCCGTCGCTGCCCGTGATCGCTCGCGACTCGAACGAGTCGAGCGGCCTCACGTAGAGGCGATTCGCGGTGCCTTTCTCCGCTTCCGAAACGTCTGAAGCGGCGCGTCCGATCCATACGAGAGAGCGATCGTCGTCGGTGAGTTGGAACGGCATCCAACCGAGAGGTCGGATCGACTCCGGCACGGCGACCGACAGGCGGAGTCGATCGGCGAATTCGGGCGCGGCCGACGATCCGCCGCGACTGGTCTTCAGGGCGACGACGATCGCAACCCCGGCGAGCGCGCACGCGGCGCCTGCAATCGTCCAAGGGATTCGCCGCGATCTCACGCCGACCGAAGACGCAGCGGCCTGCATCGCCGCGGTCGTCCACTCGCGGTTGCGTAGCGATTTCTCGAGATCGATGCGCGCGTCGCCGATGTCGCGTAGCCGGTCGTTCCGGTCCTTTTCGAGGCATCGAACGAGGAGTTCACGGATGCGCGGCGGCGTTCGCGGCGGAAGCATCGACCAGTCGGGATCGCGCTCGAGAACGGAAGCGAGGGCATCGGCGGCCGTGTCTCCCGTGAACGCATCCTTGCCCGTCAGGCATGCAAACAGAATGCACCCGAACGAGAACACGTCGGTGCGCCGATCGAGAGCGTGCCCGCGCGCTTGCTCGGGGCTCATGTACCCGGGCGTGCCGACGACGAGCCCGACGCGGGTGACCGTGGGGGAGGAGCTGCCCTTGCCGCCGCCGACCCGTCTCGCGAGGCCGAAATCGAGCACCTTCACCTTGCCGGCTTCCGTCACGCGAACGTTGCTCGGCTTGAGATCGCGGTGGATGACGCCCGCGTCGTGGGCGGCTTCGACCCCGGCCGCGATCTGTGCGGCGATCGACAGCGACTCTTCGATCGGCAGCGGTCCCTTTGCGAGCCGCTCGGCAAGCGACGCGCCGTGGACGTGCTCCATGACGAGATACGTCGCTCCCTCCTCTTCCTCGAGGCCGAAGACCGTCGCGACGTTCGGGTGCGAGAGCGTGGCCAATGACTGTGCCTCCCGCGCGAACCTCGCCAGCTCGTCGGCAGTGGGGAATGTTGCAGCCAGCGCCTTGATGGCGACGGTGCGCGCGAGCCGCGTGTCTCGCGCGAGATAGACGACGCCCATTCCGCCGGCGCCGAGGACCGACTCGATCGAGTAGCGGCCGATGGTCTTCCCCACGAGCGACGACGCGGGCGCGCTCGGGGGTGGGGGCGTGACGGAGGCGAGCGGAGGCGGCTGCTCGAGAAACCCCATCGCGCGTCCGCTGCTGGCGAGGAGTTCGTCGACTTCGCGGCGAAGCGCCGCGTCCCCTTGGCACTCGCGATCGAGGAACGCGAGGCGCTCGTCACCGTCGCGCTCGAGCGCAGCGTGGAAGACCTCCCAGGTCCGGTCCCAGCGAGGATTGCTCACCCGCACCTCACGCCTTCGTCGAATCGCCGTTCGAGATCTCGCGCAAGAGCCACGCCCGCGCGGCCGTCCAGTCGCGGGTGACCGTGCGAATCGTGACGCCGAGCGCCAGCGCCGTCTCGTCGAGCGAGAGGCCAGCGAAGTAGCGCAGCTTCACGACGTCCGCCATTCGCGAATCGTTCTGCTCGAGCTTGGTGAGTGCTTCGTCGAGCGCGAGGAGGTCGTCCGACTGCGGCGCGATCGCGACGTCCACGTCGTCGAGCGGCGTGCGAACCTGATCGCCGCCGCGCTTCTCGGCCGCGACGCCTCGTGCCCAGTCGACGAGGATACGGCGCATGGCCTGCGCGGCGGCTCGAAAGAAATGCGCGCGGCCCTCCCACTTCACGGGGGCGTCGGCGCCCACGAGCTTCACGTAGGCTTCGTGCACGAGTGCCGTCGGCTGCAGCGTGTGGTTCGATCGTTCGGCCGCCATTTGCCGCCGCGCGAGGCCGCGCAACTCGTCGTAAACCACCGGCAGAAGAGCCTCGGCGGCGTTCGCTTTTCCCTCATGAATGGCGGCGAGGAGCATCGTCACGTCGTGCGGCGGCGTCGCGGTCATCACTATCCTTCGCGATCGGGTGTCATTGGCGTCGCGTGCTCGACCCGATCAATCGTGACGGGAAAGATGCCGGTCGGAAAAAAGCGTGTCCAACTTTTTCGCGCCGTTTCGCCTTTTGGATTGCCGGCGGCGATGGGCGCCGCGGCGACCGAGACGTAATGAGACGGGCCGGCTTGCTCGGCTCCAGCGAGGAGTGATTCGAGATGTTTCGTTCAGACGCGAACTTCGGCGGGGAGAATTCGAGGGCTTCTGCGGTGCTTTTCGGCGGCTCCCCCGACGGCGAGCGGCGTCTGCTCGCGCGCCTTCGCGCCGGCGACGAAGCGGCCTACGCGGCCCTCGTCCGCGAGCACGGCCCCCGAATGCTCGTCGTCGCGCGCCGGATTCTCGGAAACGACACCGACGCGGAGGACGCCGTTCAAGAGGCCTTCCTG
>JACOTG010000234.1 GCA_016178505.1 Planctomycetota bacterium | reverse complement strand
GGGAGGCTTCCCGATCCGGGCGGTCGCGCTCAACCGCGACACCACCGGCATCGAGACGACGAGCCCGACCGTGCCCGAGGCGATGCAAAAGGGCATCATGCGCAAATCGGACCTCACTCCAGTTCTCGGGGCCACGACGCTTTATCGAACCTGCCTCGCCGCGGATTGGACGATGCAGCGTCGAACGAACATCCTCCTCCAGACGATGCAAGACTCGTTCTTCGGTGGAGCCCCCGGGTTCACCATGGCCGCCGTGACGGGCACCGGGAATTTCGGCTTCACGTGCTATGCGCCGATGGAGGACGACCCGGCGATCGTCGACCGAACGGCACACATGCACGACGTTGGCGGCGGCAACTACCTGTCGAACGGCTGGCGCCAACTCGCCCAGAACTTGAGGCAGGGAGCGATGGCGATGGGCGTCCCCTTCATCCTGCTCGGAATGGAGCACACGCCAGAGACGATGATCCAGGATTACATCCTCGTCGGACGCAGCTTGTCGGATCCGTACGACGACACCCAAGACGGGGTCGGTCGCACGGTCAACGGCGGCTATCCGGTGCCGCTCTTCAAGTTCCTCTACCACGACTACAATCTGTGGCCGGGCGTGCCGCCGCCGCACACGAAGGTCGTGAACACCTACGTCGACGCGACGCACCCGCTCGCGTCGAACCTCCTCATCCGGTTCCGTTGCGGCCAGCTCGCGATGTTCGGGCGCCTGCTGAACTATCGCCTCTCGCAAAACCTCGACGAGGTGACGTATGACGGTCCGCCTGACACGTTGACTCCGGACCTTCAGGACGAACACCGCTACTTCGCGGCACTCGCAACGCTGAGAGCGTTCGCCTACGAGTATCTGATCTTCGGCAAAGCGTTGCGCGACGTGGTGATCACGCCGACGTCGAACACGGACACGACGAACATCCGGTTCATCCGACTCGGGGTGGAGACGACGCGCACCGAGCCGCGGATTCTCACGAGCACGTGGTATCAGGGAACGGCGAACGAAGTGGCGGTGGTGTTCACGAATTACACGCCGACCTCGTCGTCCTGTTCATTCACGTTCGTGCCGAGCCAATACAACCTGCTGCCCGGCACCAACTACAAGGTTCAGAAAAAGGTGAGCCTCACGAACTGGGTCGACGTCCCCGGCTGGATGTTCAATGGATCGGATGCCTCGGTCACACTGGGGCCCGTGGTCGTGCCGGGGATGGAAGAGCTGAATGGGCCACCCTGGTCCGTCTATCGATTCGTCCCGACTCCCACGTTGCCGTAGTCTCCTCGCGCCAATCGCGGCGGGCGGGAACCGAACGGATTCCGCCCGCCGCACCGTTTCCGCGTCGGTCAGGGCTCGAGTCCGCGATCGACCGCATCGCGCCATTCGCGAGTATCGCGCACGTCCGCAATCGTCTTCGTTCGAGGAGCGTCGGCGGTGAGCGGCCCGATCCCCCGCTCCCACCATCCGACGTCGTGCCACCGTCCGAGCTTGAACCCGACACGGTGCAACACCCCGACGGCGCGAAAACCGAACGATTCGTGAAGCCGCACACTCGCGTCGTTCGGGAGAGCAATGGCGGCGATGGCAGCACGATATCCCAGTACGCAGGAGCACTCGAGAAGCGATGCGTAAAGCGCTCGACCGACTCCTCGACGTCGAGCCTCGGAGTGGACGTAGACGGTGACCTCGACGGTCGAACGGTACGCGGGCCGTGGACGGAAGGGCCCGGCGTGCGCGTATCCGAGAAGCACCGCGTCCGATTCGTAGACGAGCCAGGGCGCGTGCTCGAGTGCCGCCACGATGCGACGGCGGTACTCGTCCAAGCTCGGCGGCTCGAGTTCGAACGAGACGGCGGTCTCGCGGACGATCGGCGCGTAGATCGCGAGCAACTCGGCTGCATCGGACTCGACCGCAAGACGAATGACAGCGCTCACGTGAGAGTCTCCTACTGGTGCAACGACGGACCAACTTGACACGTGCGGCGTTCGTCGGCAATCGTGTGCGCCTCACTTCGAGCAAGGAGGCAACTTGAGCAACATTCGAATCACGTGGTTGGGACATGGAACGTTCGCCGTTCGGAACGCCGCAGGAAAGACGCTCCTTCTCGATCCGTGGGTGGAGGGCAATCCGTCGTGCCCGGCAGACGCCAAGAAGGCGATCGCGCCCGACGCCCTGCTCGTGACTCACGGTCACTTCGATCATCTCGGCGACGCCGTCCAGCTGTCGAAGAAACACTCGCCCGAGGTGGTTGCGATCTACGAGATCGCAAACTGGATGGAAGGCAAAGGGGTGACCAAGACACGTCCGATGAACAAGGGCGGGTCGCAGGAGGTTCTCGGGGTCAGCGTCACAATGGTGCACGCAGATCACTCGTGCGGCATCCTCGACGACGGGAGGATCGTCTACGGCGGCGAAGCCGCTGGATACGTTCTCCGCTTCCCATCGGGCCCGACGCTCTATTTCTCGGGGGACACGAACGTGTTCGGAGACATGCGCCTGATCGGCGAGCTGTATCGTCCAGACTTCGCGTGCGTGCCGATCGGAAACCTCTTCACGATGGGCCCGCGCGAGGCGGCGCTAGCGTGCCGGCTTCTCGGTGTGCGCAAGGTCATTCCAATGCACTGGGGCACCTTCCCCGCGCTCACGGGAACGCCCGACGACCTTCGCCGAGAAACACGCGACCTCCCCGCGCTCGAGGTCGTCGCTCTCGCCCCGGGGGAGTCGCTGAACCTGAATTGACGACGCGACGCGGCAGAGACGAAACGGGCGGCAAAGCCATCCAGCCTCGCCGCCCGCTGTGATTCTCGTCGAACGTCGTACGGTGCGTTAGCCGCCGTGCGGCAGGTGCGCCGTTACCTCACCCGGGTCGTCTCCGAGAGCGCCGCGATACCAAAGCTCGCGTCCGCCTTCGAAGATCTTGTTTCGATTCCCGTTACCCGGGTTGGTCTCGATGTGATCCATGAAGACCGCAAGAATCGGATCCGGGGTTGCAAAGCGGAGCCAGCCGGTCTGGACTGGAATGCCTCGCACTCGGAGCTCGTTCGGGTCGCCGTTCAGGTCGAGCGCGCCGTGGAAGAGCATGCCGAGCGGCGCTCGCGTCCAGCAATTGAAGCAGAACGTTCGCGAACGCGGTCCGATGCAGGTTCGGTCGTCGTCACCGCCGTCTCGCGTTCGATTCTCGCGATTGTTGAAGTAGAGCGCCGTCGCGCACACGGTCGGAACGTTCGGATCGTTCACGCCGCGAGTCGTCATGATCGCGATCTTGTTCTGGAACCGCGCGTCTTCCTCGAAGAAGCGATCGAGGATCAGCGTCTCGGGGAAGAACTCGTACTCGTTGTTGTCGAAGTCCGCCTGCCCGTCGCCGTTCAAGTCGGTCGAATTCCGGTCGCAGCCGTCGTTGTCGGGTCCCGACGTGAGCGCCTTGAACGTGTAGGGCGTATAGCCGGCGATGAAATCCGTGCCGGTGTTGACGAGGATCGCGCTGCCGATCAAGAAGTCGAAATCGATCGGGTTTCCGGTCTGAGGATCGAGCGCTTCGACGTACAGCCAACCTTGATCCTGTGCCGGGTTGTGGACGTCGGCGAACACCGTCAGCGTATCGCCGGGCGTCAAGAACTCGGTGAGGTTCGTCTCGCGACAAGTTCGGCCGTTGATGTAAACGTACACGATCTCGACGTCTCCCGTGTGGCCTTGGCCATCCGGGCAGCGAAGTCGGTTACGGTTCGTGTTGGTGATCGTGATGATCGTGCCGTGGCCCGGCGTCGCGTCGTAGCACGGGAAGATCAAGAAGCTCGCGGGCTCCGAGTGAGTGGGCTGCGCCACGGCAATCGGGGCCCAGCCGGCGGCCGCAAGGCCGACGCCCAGGATCGTCTTCAGAATGTTGTTCATGATTCTCATTTCCCCTCTCAACCGTTAGCGCTGCAGCGACGCGGCGAACTCGCCGGCTTCGTCGCCCTGTAGCCCACGGAACTGAAGCTCACGACCGGCCGCGAACCGAGTCCCCGACTTCTTCTGCATGAAGACGCCGAGAAGCGGATATCGGCTGTTCACTTCCATCCATCCGGTCTGATAAGTCGTCCCGTTGATGTCGACCGTTTCCGTCGTTCCTCGAAGCCCGCGCACGATCAATGAGATGTCGCTCAGGCGTCCGTGGAAGAAGCAGAAGAGGTCCATCGAGCGCGAGAATCGAACCTCGGTGTTGTTCCAGAATCCGAAGTCGATCCGATGCGTGTTGCTGCTGCCGAAGGGGTCCGGCGTGATCAGTGCCAACTCGTTGTCGAAGTTGCCGGACTCCTCGAAGAAGTTGTCGAGAAGGATCTCGTCCGGCCAGAAGCCATACTCACAACCGTCGAAGTCTGCATCGCCCTCGCCATCGACATCGGTGAACGGACGTCCACAGTTGTCGTAACCTGCTACGCCGGGGCCGCCGCACTTGGCTGCCGGACCCAGGCGATGCATGGACTCGGGGAACGCCTGGAACGGATAGGCGTTGTATTCCCAGGTCTGCCCCGAGCGGGAATCGAACAGCATCACGCTGCCCACTAGATAGTCGAACTGAACCGCGCCATCCGTTTCCGGATCGCGAGCGTCGAGCCAGGCCCAGCCCTCGGGGAACCCAAGATTCTGTTGGCTCACTGAAAGCGTGATCGTGTCACCGGGCGACAGCAAGAAGCTCGAGTTGACCTCGCTGCAGTCCGACGGATCGATGAAGTTGATCGTGAACCCGATGTCGCCCTGGCGAAATCCGTTCCCGCACGAAGTGCAGTCGATGTTCGTGTTGGTAACTGTCAGGAACGTGTCCCGTCGCGCATCTCCCTGCACGAACGGGAAGATCAGCAAGCTACCCGGCTGATCGTACTTGAGCTGCGCGTGTGCGGGCTGTGCGATCGCGCCCAAGAGCGCGAGAACCGTGCACGACGCGAGCCCGACCGTCGTTCTCATCAACGTAGCCCTCCTTTTCAATTCCCTTCGACGCGCGAGTCCTTCGCGGTCCGATGGAGCCATCGGTTCAAGGGTCGCTGCTCCGCGTACGGTTGATCCGTCGGAAAGGCATCAAGCCGTCATCGAGCAAAATCCAAAAACCCCGGCGCTCCCTCGGCACCGGAATCTCTGCGCGCAACAGACCCCTTCAAAATCTCAGTGTCATCAAGCAATCGACAGGACGAGATCGCCAAAAGATCGTTGTCGACATCCCCTGTCCAAAGCGGCCGCTGATTGTAGCAGACCCCGATCCCTGTACAACCGAAAACTCGGCCGTCATCGGGGAGCCGGACGGGCAGATCGAAAGAGGACCCAAAGGCACACCGCGAGCACGGCGAGGGCGGCGATTTCCCCCCACGTTCCGGTCAGGAACGGCTCCCCGGATGGCTTCTTGCCCGATATGGCCGCTGTCGCGGCGAGAACGACGCCGGCCAGTCCCTCTCCTGCGATCAGTCCGGACGCGCACAGGACCCCCGAGTCGCCATCGATTGGCGCCGCGCCGCCGCGTCGCGCATCGACGATCCGGCGAACCAGCCCGCCGAAAAAGATCGTCGCCATCGAAGCCAACGGAAGATAGAGGCCGACGGCGAACGACAACGCCGGCAATCCCGCAAGCGCCCCGGTCAACCCGAGCGCGCTCCCGGTCAAGACGAAGCCCCACGGTAGCGAACCGGAAAGGACGCCCTCGATCACCGTGCGCATGAGCGTTGCTTGCGGCGCGGGCAGTTCCTTGCTCCCGAACTCGTAGGTCGTCCCAAGCGCGAGCACGGTCGCGGCAACCGCCCAACACGCAACGCCCGCCGCGAGGAACTGCCCGACTTGCTGGCGAGCCGGCGTCGCGCCGACGAGGAATCCGGTCTTCAGATCCTGGGAAATGTCTCCGGCCTTCGACGCCGCGATGCAGACGACCGTGCCCACGGTGAGCACGGTCGCGCGCGCCGCGGGCTCGGTCCATCCCAGCAGCACGAAGATCGCACTGACGCCGAGAAGCGTGACGAGCGTCATGCCGGACGTCGGATTCGACGACACGCCGATCAGCCCGACGATTCGCGACGACACCGCGACGAAGAGGATTCCGAAAATGCCGACGCCGAGCGCCGCGAGCGCGCGAGGGCCGAACCCGAGATCGCCGGCAAACAGTCCAGGCACGACCGCCAAGACGACGACGACGAGTGCGATGCCGCCGAGCACGACGGCACCGGGGACGTCGCGGTCGACGCGCGGAGCGAGTGCAGGGCTCGACGCGTCCGGACCGTGACGCATGCCACCCATCACGGCCCGCAGAGACTGAACCATCGTGGGCATCGTGCGAACGACGGTGAGGATGCCCGCGGCCGCCACCGCGCCCGCGCCGACGTACTTGACGTACCGGCTCCAGATCTCGGACGCACTCATGTCGCGGATGAGCTTCTGCGTCTCGGGCGCGAGCGGCTGCGCGAGCCCAGCTCCGAATTGCGAAATCAGCGGGACGATCACGATCGCCGAAATGAGGCTACCCGCGACCATCACCGACGATCCGCGATATCCGAGGATGAATCCCACGGCCAGCAGCGCAGGCGACAGCTCCAGCGCCAACCGAGCGTTTTGAAGTCCCGGAACACCCATTCCCACTTCGCTCGGCAGCAGCAGCAATGCGCCGAGCCCGAGCTTCACGATCGCACCTACGGCGAGCCCGACGAAGATCCACGTCGATCCGGCGGCGCCGCGCTCGGTCGCGCGAAGCACCTCGGCACACGCCTTGCCTTCGGGATAGGGAAGGTCGGCGCTCGACTGCACGATGAGGAGCCGGCGCAGGGGCACCATCGCGCAGATGCCGAGAATGCCACCGAGGAGCGCGAGCGTCCCGACCTGCCACAACGGCGGCACGAATCCCCAAAGGAACAGGGCCGGGATCGTGAAGATCGTTCCCGTCGCGAGCGACGAGCTGGCGCTGCCGATCGTCTGCGCAAGGTTTGCTTCGAGAATCGTGCTCTTTCCCCACAGCGGCGAGCCGACGCGGAAGAGCGCGACAGCGAGAACCGCGATGGGAATCGAGGTCGACACCGTGAGCCCGACGTGCAGTCCGAGGTACGCGTTCGCCGCACCGAAGATCACGCCGAACACGAGCCCTGCGATCACCGCCTTGGCGCTGAACTCGGCGAGCGACGGCTCGTCCGGCGGTGCCTTCGAGGGGTCGGGCGTCATTGGCCGAAAGGGTACAGCTCGTCCGGCCGCGCCGTCGAGAGGTCGGGCGTCATTGGCCGAAAGGGTACAGCTCGTCCGGCCGCGCCGTCGAGGGGTCGGGCGTCATTGGCCGAAAGGGTATCGATCGTCCGATCGACTACCATCGTTGGGTTTCAACTATGGTGAAATGTCGCCAATGAGCGAGCCGCCTCGCGTCCCGAGAGGGTTCTGGGCGCTGACCGTCGCGCAGTTCCTCGGCGCGTTCAACGACAACGCGTGGAAAATGCTCTTGCAGCTCCTCGCGGTGCGAACGGTCCTCGACATTCATCGGCGAGACGGCCTCTTCACGCTCGCAACGGTGCTCTTCACCGTGCCATACCTCATCTTCTCCATGAACGCCGGCGCGCTGGCGGATCGCTTCAGCAAGCGGACCGTCCTCCTGTCGGCGAAGGTCGCCGAGGTTTTCGTCACGGCGCTCGGCGTCGTGGCGTTTCTCGCCGGCGGTTCGTTCTGGCCGCTCATGGCCGTGCTCTTCCTCATGGCCGTCCACTCGACCTACTACAGCCCCGCGAAGTACGGCATCCTTCCGGAGATCCTCACCGAAGAACGATTGTCGTGGGGCAACGGCATCATCGAGATGACGACGTTCGTCGCCATCATCCTCGGCACGGCGTCGGCGGGTCCGCTCATCCTCTTCTGCATGCCGAAGGAATCGAGCATCGCTGATTCGTCGCTGTGGATGGGCTCGCTCGCGCTGACGGGTCTCGCCGTGATCGGATGCATCGCGAGCTTTTTTGTCGATCGCGTCCCACCGGCGGATCCGGCTCGGAAGATCACGATCGATCCGATTCGGGATGTCGTCGTGCGCGGCCGCGAGATCGCGAAGAGTCGCGTTCTCGCGTTGACCGTGCTCGGAATCGTCTACTTCTGGGCGCTCGGCGTCGTCGTTTTGAACAACCTGCTGAACTTTGGAAAGGACTCGCTTCATCTCGACGAAAGCCAGATTCCCTTCCTTCACATGGCGATGGCTTCGGGGATCGGGCTCGGCAGCTTCGTCGCCGGGTATTTGTCCGGGAAGACGATCGAGCTCGGGCTCGTGCCGCTCGGCGCGCTCGGCATGTCCCTCGGATACTTCGCGCTCGCGTTGACCGGACATTCGATCACCGCGACGATTGCCGCGCTCGGCCTCATCGGCTTCGCGGGCGGGTTCTTCATCGTCCCGCTGAACGCGCTACTCCAGCAGGAGAGTCCCAAAGCCGACAAGGGCAGCATCATCGCTGCGAGCAACGTCTTCACGTTCGCCGGGGTGACGCTCGCCGCTGGCCTCTTCTTCCTCCTCGACGTGCTGCGAGCGAAACTCGGGCTCGGGTCCGCGGCGATCTTCGTCGTCTGCGGAGTCGGAACGCTGGCGGCGAGCGCGTACGTCCTGACGCTCCTCCCGGAGGCGATGGGCCGGCTCGTGCTCTGGGTCTTGACCCACACGGTCTATCGCGTCCGCATGATCGGCCGCGAAAACTTGCCCGATCGCGGGCCCGCCCTGCTCGTCGCCAACCACGTGTCGTATGTCGACGGGCTCCTCGTGCTCGCGACGACGCACCGCTTCATTCGCTTCGTGATGTGGAAGGCGATCGCCGACCTGCCGGTCGTGCGGACGCTCGCGCGCCTCATGCGCGTGATCCCGATCGCCGCCGAGGACGGACCGAAGTCGGTCATCGTTGCGCTGAAGACGGCCGAAGAGGCGCTGCGAGCGGGCGAGCTCGTCTGCATCTTTCCCGAAGGCGAGATCTCGCGAACGGGCCAGATGCTTCCGTTTCGGAAGGGGTTCGAGCGCATCGTGCGCGACCTCGACGTGCCGATCGTGCCGGTCCATCTCGACCGCGTTTGGGGGAGCATCTTCAGTTTCCAGGGCGGTCGATTCCTCTGGAAGCGCCCGAAGCGATGGCCCTATCCCGTGACGGTCTCGTTCGGCAAAGCACTCTCGTCGAAGGCGAGCTCGTTCGAGGTTCGGCAAGCGGTTGCCGAGCTCGGCAGCGCGGCATTCGCCGATCGAACCCGCGAGATCGAAACTCTGGGCCGCACGTTCATTCGCACGGCGCGCCACCACCCCCGCCGCCTCGCCCTCGTCGATTCCACCGGCGCGTCGCTGACGTTCGGGCATGCGCTTGCGAAAAGCCTGGGTCTCGCGCGCCGCCTTCGCGCGGAGTGGGCGGATCAAGAGCGCGTCGGCATCCTCCTGCCGCCGTCGGTCGCGGGCGCCCTCGCGAACGCCGCCGCGACGATCACCGGTCACGTGCCCGTGAACCTCAACTACACTCTGCCGGCCGAGTCGCTTCGCTCGTGCGCGAACCAGTGCGGGCTCCGCACGGTGCTCACGTCACGCGCGTTCCTCGAAAAGATCGGCGTCGAGCCCCCGGCCAGGCCCATCTTCGTCGAAGACCTCTCCGCTCGGCCGATGCTCGGCGAAAAGTTGGCGATCGCGCTTCGAGTCCGATTCGCTTCGGCATCGCGCCTCGAACGCTTCGCCGGGCGCGTCCGCAACGTCGGGCCGACCGACGTCGCGACGATCCTCTTCTCGAGCGGCTCGACCGGCGATCCCAAGGGAGTGATGCTGACGCACGCAAACGTGCTCTCGAACGTGCAGGCTCTCGAGCAGCTCTTCGACCCCGGCCCGGACGACCGCGTGCTCGGCGTGCTTCCGTTCTTCCACTCGTTCGGGCTCACGGCGACGATCTGGTTCCCGCTCACCGCAGGCATTGGCGCCGTGTATCACCCGAACCCGTTCGATGCGCGCGCGATCTCGGAGCTGGTGCGCAAGTTCGGCTGCACGTTCTTCCTCGCGACGCCGACCTTCCTTCAGACGTACACTCGCCGGTGCGATCCGAGCGCGTTTGGAAGCTTGCGACACGTCATCGTGGGTGCCGAGCGGCTATCCGATCGCGTCGCCGATGCGTTTCGCGAGCGGTTCGGCCTCGAGCCGCTCGAAGGATACGGCTGCACCGAGTGCTCACCGCTCGTCGCGGTAAACGTTCCCGATCATCGCGAGCGCGGCATCCGGCAGATCGGTACGAAGCGCGGGCGCATCGGCCATCCGGTCCCGGGCGTCAGCGTGCGGCTCGTCGATCCGGAGACGTTCGAGCCTCGACCCGAAGGACAGGAGGGTCTCCTCCTCGTGAAGGGACCAAACGTCATGGCGGGCTATCTCGGCCGCGACGATCTGACCGCGGCCGCGATCCGCGACGGCTGGTACGTCACCGGCGACGTCGCGGCGATCGACGAGGACGGGTTCGTGACGATCACCGATCGGCTCTCGCGTTTCTCCAAGATCGCCGGCGAAATGGTGCCGCACGTCAAGGTCGAGGAAGCGCTCCATGCGGCATTGGGCGCACACGAGCGCGTCCTCGCCGTGACGGGTGTCCCCGACGGTCAAAAAGGAGAGCGCCTCGCGGTCGTCCACACGCTCGACGACGCGACGCTCGCGAGCCTCGTCGAAAAGCTCCCGTCGCTCGGCTTGCCAAACCTGTGGCTTCCGCGCGCGGACGCGTTCGTTCGCGCCGAGACTCTGCCGATTCTCGGAACCGGCAAGCTCGACCTGCGGCGAGTGCGGGACATCGCCGGCGCCGGGATCACGCCTGCCCCGTCCTGAATCGCCTGCGGTGTTCGCAGCGCGGCCGCGGGCCGATTGACGCTTCGGGAAGGGAGTGGCCGCGGGTAAGATCCAAGATCGATGATCCCTGCTGGTCCATCTCTTCACGAGGATCCGCGAAGTGAGCTCACGGTTGCACGACGCACGCGACGAGAAGTCCACCTCGCTGCTCGCCCGATGGCAGCATGCGGGCGATCCCGACGCGCTCGACGAGCTCCTTCGCGCCGAAGTCGCGGTTCTCAAGTCCCGGATTCGGCGCGAAGGAAAGCGGATGCTTCGTCCTTCCATGAGCGCCACGGACGTCGCCCAAGAAGTCGTGATGGGCATGTTGAAGGTGAGACGGGCACCCCGTTTCGAGGATCCGCGGGCGCTTCGCGGCTATCTTTGGAAGGCGGCGTGGCGTCTTCTCGTGCGTCGACTTCGCAAGCCGGGCCGCGACTTCGTTCGGCTCGACCACGCCACGTCCACGGTTCTGCGCAGCGCTCTACGCATCACGGGCGGCGTGAGCGCGCCGGAGGACAACGAGCGTTCGGTTGCGCTGAACCTCATGGTCCATCTCCTTCGCCCCGACGAGCGCGAAATCATCGACCTCGTCTACTTTCGACAGCACGGGATCGAAGGTGCCGCCAAGCGACTCGAGATCTCGCCGGACGCAGCCAACATGCGGCTCGTGCGCGCTCGTCGCAAGCTCGCATCGAAGCTGCGGCACTGGACGGACCTCATCGGTTGACGTCCCGCGACGATTCGCCCGGCTTCAACGTCACTGTGAGAGCGGTGTCGCGACCGTACGCGACGACGAACGGCAACGATTCTTCTCGGTAGCCCTCGAGCCGAACGATCGCGACGTACGACCCACGCGGCAGCCATCGTCTCTTGATCGGTGCCGAGCCGACGAAGCACTTCGGGTTCGCAGCGAGCGGTACGGGCGTCGCCTCGTGGAGCGGAAGGTGAACGCGACGCGTGCTGCCTTCGTCGAGCACTTCCCACTCCTCGATCTCGCGGAGCAGATAGACTTCCGCGCCGTTCGGATCCGACGTCAAGCTGAGCGTGCCGAGCCCGTCGAGCTCAGGCGTGCTTCGACCGTCCGTGTCGGTGGCTCTCGCCTCGCCGGCCCAGAAGCGTTCCGCCACGCGATCACCCTCGCGCACCGCGTCGCGAAACCGCTCCATCGCGAAGTCGGCGAGAGCGTGTCTCACGGCCACGGCCTGGGGGTCGCGCGATGACGTTCCGCCCGACCAGGCGACGATCGCGATCGACGCGGCCTCGCAGCCCAGTCGCGCTTCGTGGAGTCGACGTTCGAAGCGGCGCAGCTCGGTCGTGGTCACCGGCGTCACGGGCTGAGTCTGGAGATCGCTCAACCTCGACTCCAGGTTCGCGATCGCGGCCACCTGTTCGGCGCGGCGGTTGTGCGCAGCCCTCAGTTCGTCGACGATCACGGTCGTGTGCAACGAGAGAAGGAATCCGACGACCGCTACGATCAGGGCCACGCCGATCGCCGCTGCCGCGGCGCGATTCCGCCGAGTCCACTTCGACGCACGAGTGAGCAGGTTCGCCGGTTTGGCGACGATGGGCCGAAGGGCGAGCACGGCTTCCAGCTCGTCGGCGACCGCGCGCGCGGTCGGATACCGCCTCTCGCGGTCCTTTTCCATCGCATGCTGAATCACGGTCTCGAGATCGCGTGGGATCTCGGGATTCAGGCGCCGCGGCGGAACCGGTTCCTTCACGAGGATTTGCTCGATGACCCGAACCGAGGGATCGCCTTCGAACGGCACCACTCCGGTGACGCACTCGTAGAGCACCACGCCGAGCGAATAGACGTCGGCTCGCGGATCGACGCCGATCCGGTCCGAGGCGATTTGCTCCGGTGACGCATAGTGCGGGGTTCCACGGAAGCGGCTCGTGATCGTCGCCGACGAGTTCGGCATCTCCAGGACGAGGCCGAAGTCGACCAGCATCGCCTTTCCCTCCGGCGTGATCCGCACGTTCGACGGCTTCACGTCTCGATGGATGATTCCGGCATCGTGCGCGCATTGGAGCGCGCGCGCAACGTCGGCCATCCAACGCAGCACCTGGGGAATCGGAGGGCGAATCCCTGAGGCCACCGATTCGACGAGGATCTGATCGAGGCCCTTGCCCGGCACCAGATCCATCGCGATGTAGTGGATCCCGTTCTCTTCGCCGGTGGCGAAAACCGTCACGATGTTCGGATGACGCAGCTTCGCGATCGATTGAGCCTCGCGATGGAGACGCGCCACCGCATCCGGGGAGCCCGCTCGATCGGGCTGAATGACCTTGAGCGCGACGAGGCGGCGAAGCGTCGTCTGCTCGGCGAGGTAGACGGCGCCCATGCTTCCTTCACCGAGCAAGCGGACGAGCCGGAATTCGCCGAGCCGCGCGACCGGCAATCCCTCGTCTGCCGGAAGGTCCGACGCGCCGCCCGCGAAGTCGTCGCCGGCGACGGCGGCTGCCATGGCGCGCACTCGACGGCGTTCGTCGGAGTTCAGCTCGGGGTGCTCGCGCAAGACGACATCGACGTCCTGCGCGTCGCCGCGCAGCGCTCGGTCGAGATACTCGTCGAACACAGCGTCCAGGCGATCGTCCACGGGTCTCGCAATTCCTCGATGAGGAGAATGAGGATGCGCAGCCTAGTGTAGCCGTACGCGGCGCGGTCGTCAGCGGCGGCCGGCGATGAGCTTCAGGCTCGCGAACTGGGCCTGCAATTCGGCGCGGTCGGCGGTGCGGTAGCGTTCCGGCAAGTAGCGGCGGTCGGAGCACGCCAGCACCGCGGCCAGCTCCTGCAGGGCGAGGAGCCCAGGGTCGAGCGGATCGATGAACGAGTCGACGGCCTCGGCGAGGTCCTCGACGCGGACGTCGTCGTCGCGCTTCGCGAGGACCGCGCGCTCTTTGGCGCGCATGAGCATCGCCTCGACGTCGCTGCCGGTGAGCGGGCGCGAGCCGAGCTGCTCGCGAACGTACGCGACGATCTTGGCGTTGACCATCGGGATCTTCTTCGTTCGAGCGACCGTCGTGAACAACTCGAGCACGTCGTCCGGACCTTGCGCCGGGAAGAGCGGCACGCACAAACCGAATCGGCCTTGGCGTTTCATGTCGATTGCGAGAAGGTCGGGGCGCGACGTCATCGCGACCCACAGCTCGCGCCCGCGCAGCGTCGAGTCGCCGATGTGCGCGGCAAACGCCGCGAAGACGCGGCCCGACACGCCGCTGTCGCCGTCGGCTTCGCGCGTGCCGAACACGGCGTCGGCTTCGTCGACGACGACGACCACGGGGCCGAGCGCGCGGATGGTCATGAGGATCCGCGCCTGTTGGCGTTCGGTGTCTCCGACCCACTTCGAGCGGAACTCCGCCATCTCCATCACCGGCAGGCCGCACTCGCTCGCGAAGCAATCGATGAGGAACGACTTCCCGACGCCGACGCGGCCGGGCAAGAGCACGCCGCGCTCGAGCACGTCGGTCTTGCCGTTCCGCACGAGCCACGCGAGATCGCGCAGCTTCGCCTTTGCGGCCTTGTGCGTCGCGACCAGCTCGAGATCGACGCCGGGCCTCGGATCCTTGAAGCGCACGAGCCCCTGGCAGTATTCCTCGATGAGGCGCTTCTTGCTCGCCGCGACGAGCTCGGGGTTCACGCGCGTGGCGTTTCGCGCGGCTTCGGACAAGAGGTGTTGGATGCGGACGAGGTTCAGACCGGCCGTTCGCGTCGCGAGGTCCGTGGCCGAAAGGTCGCTCCAGTCGGCGAGCGGCTTGCCGCCCGCCATGGCGTCGGCCCAGCCCGATTGCAACAGGCGGAGCCGCTCGTCGGTGTCCGGCAGATCGATGACGATCTGCGCGACGTGGGGGTTCTGGAGGAGATCCGAGTGAAGCTCGGCGGCCGACTCGGTGACGAGCAGGACGCCGACATCGAGCCGGCGAATCTCGGGTGACGCTGCCCACTTGAGCAACGTCACCAACGCCATGCGCTCGTCTTGGCTCGCGCCCGACTCCTCGGACGCGGGCACGATCTTCTCCGGGAAGTCGATGATCAGCGTAACGCCGCGTCGCTCGCCCTTGTCTTCCGATGCGCGCAGGAAGAAGCGGCGCAGGAGCGACGCGAGCCGGGTGAACTCGCGCGGCGGTCCCTGTCGGTGGTAATCGGTCTTCTCGACCTGATCGAAGACCTCGAGCCACTCGAAGAACTTCGTCTGCATCTCGGAAGAGCCGAAAGTGAGGCCGTCACCGATGTCGTAGAAGAGCAAGTACCCGCGATCCGGGAAGAGCCGCCGCGAGAGGAACGTTTTGAGCGGCGCGTAGCCGACCGTCTTGCCCTCCTGCACCGGAAACACGTCGAAGACGTTTCCGTGGACGACGAACAACGAGTAGGCGGCGCTGTTCCAGCGGCGCGCGAGGTCGAGCGCCCAACCGCGCAGCGGCAATCGAGTCGCGGACGCGTCCGTCTGCGCCGGCATCACGATTTCTCTTTCTGCTTGGCGGTCTCGCGCTCGCGCCACGGTTCGATCGGCTTCGGAGCCGTCGTCGCGCTCGCGGCGTCGAATCCCACGCGCATCTCGGTGGCGGGCATGTCCCCCACGAGATCTTTGAACTCGTCGAGTTCGCCGAGCCACTTGTTCGTCTCGCCGAGGTGCTCGATCGTTGCGTCGATTCGCGCGGTGAGCGCGCTCGCGTTCTTCGTCGCGACGGCGTCGGCGCGGATGAGCTTGATCTGCTGGACGAGCCGCTCCTGCTCCGACACGACGAGCTCGAGGTTCTCCTGCGCTTGCTGCGAGCGCTGGAGGCGCTTGTTGAGCACTTCGAGACGTTCGAGCCGAGATCCGAGAAAGCGCTGCTTCGCGTCGAGTGCCGGCGAGTCGCCTTTCTGCTTCAGCGCATCGACCTCCGCGGATAGGCGTCTCGCCTCCTCGTCCGCGTCGCGCGCGAGGCGCGGCACTTCTTCGCGACGCTCGATCTCGAGGAACTGCTCGAGCGATTCCTCGATGGAGAGCAGACGCAAGTACGTCCACATCAGCTCGTCGAGCTTGCGCAAGCGCGGGTCGAACTGCGGGTCATCCGACGCCAACGGGTTGTCGGCGCTCGCCTTTTCGATGTCGCGGCACACCTCGGCGAGCGCGGCGTAGCGATCTCGGCGCCGCAGCGAGAGCCCTTGAAGCACGGCGTCCCGTCGCTTCACGAACGCGGCGACCTCCGCGAGCGCGGCCTTGCGCTTCGCCTCGGCGTGGCGGCGATCGGTCCATCGGCGGAAGAACCCGGAATCGGGAAGGTAGATCCAGCCGAGGACGTACGCGGTCGCCCCGGCAATCAGCGGCAACGCGAGACCGCTCATGAGCCCGAGGCCGAGAGTCGCGATCCCGAGCCAGACGTGGTGCGGGCTCTTCGCAAACTCGCGGCGATAGTTCGGCGTCTCCTCGCTCATTCTCTCGCTATGCGCGTATGCCCGGCAGTTCGCCAGAAGCGGGCGACTCTTGTTGCAGCCGGCGCAGGAGCTCCTGCGTCAACTCCGCGAACCAGGACTTGCGCCGCACGCTCTCGGGCGGTTCGTCGGGTCTGGGCACCTGAAGGATCTCTACCAGTCTGCCTGGACTCGACGCCATTCGGAAGACTCGGTCGCCGAGGTACAGCGCCTCCTCGACCGCGTGCGTCACGAAGAACACGGTTGACTCCTGCTCTTTCCAGAGCTGGATGAGAAGCTCTTGCATCCGAAGTCGGATCTTTGGATCGAGCGCGCCGAATGGTTCGTCCATGAGAAGGATGCGCGGCTGCAGGATCAGCGTGGCCGCGATCGACACGCGTTGTTGCATGCCGCCCGAGAGCTCGGCCGGGTACTTTTTCTCCGAGCCCTCGAGGCCGACCTTCTTCGCCCATTCGAGCGCGCGGTCGCGGCGCTCTGAGCGGGAAACGCCACGCAGCCTCAAGCCGAACGCGATGTTGTCGAGCACGGTGAGGTGCGGGAGCAGCGAGTACTTTTGGTCGACCAGCCCGCGATCGGCCCCGGGCTCCACGATGGGCTTGCCGAACGCGATCGCCTCGCCGCGCGTCGGCGGGAAGTGCGGCTCGAGGCCGGCGATGATCCGCAGGAGCGTCGACTTGCCGCAGCCGGAAGGGCCGACGATCGTGACCAGCTCGCCCTTTCCCGGCAGGTCGTGAACCGTGAACGAGACGTCCTCGATGGCGACGCGCGCTTCGGGACCGACGCCGAAGATCTTCGTTACGTTCTTGAACGTCACCAGCTCGGGAAGCAACTCTTCGGGGTTCGTCATTCCGGTCGCCGGTACGGAAAGAGGAGGATGCCGCCGAACTTCCAGATCTGGTCGCACGCGATCGCGATGACGACGATGACGATGATCACGGCAAACATCGACGCCGTGTGGCCGCGACGCTCGGACACCGAGATCAGGTAGCCGAGACCGCGCTCGGCGTTCACGACCTCGGCGAGGATGATCCAGCCCCAGCCGACGCCGTACACGCCGCGCAAGTAGTCCCAGATGTCGGCCTTGGCGACCGGGAACAGCACGTGGCGCACGAGCTGCCATTCCGTCGCGCCCTTCGTTTCGGCGACGTCGAGGTATTCCGGGGGCACGCTCGCGATCGCCTTGATGACGCGCGGCAAGAGAGCCACGAAGCACGCGATGAACAGAAAGCCGATCTTCTGCGTCTCGGTCGCGCCGAACCACGCCAGGGTCAGCGGGACGAACACGACGATCGGCACGTACGAGCCGACCAGCGCGAGGGGCCGGAAGAACGCGGCGATCGGCGGGAACGTCGCCATGTAGACGCCGAGCGGCAGTGCCACGATCGACGCCAGCACGAAGCCGGTCGTCACCCGAACGAAAGAGACACCGATGCTGCGAACGAGCGCCTGCTCGAGGTGCAGCTTCGGAAACGCCTGGAGCACTTCGAGCGGGCTCGGAAGGATCAGCGGCGCGAGGATCCGATCCTCGACGCGAACGCCGTGCGTGACGAACCACCACGCGGCCATCACGACGACGACGAAGCATGCGGTCAGAAAGAGCGCGGCCTTGGCCGACAGCTCGCTTCGCACGCGCAGTCTCGCGACGCGCACCGCAATCGCGAGCAGCGCGACGAAGACGATGGCGAAAACGAAGAAGCCGACCATCAGCGGTCGCTCGCGGTCGGCGTGGAGCCGTGGCGCGTGAGTGGGAAAAAGGTTCCAGGCTCCGTATGCGTCACTTGTGGGTCATTCTTTTTCTAGGGGGAAGACTTTGACTTCGACGCGACGGTTGCGCCGGTTGTGCTCGGGGTCGCTCGCGTTCGTCATGCCGGGGACGGGGTTCTCCCAGCCGTTGCCGACGACCTTGAACTTGTTCGGATCGAACTTGTACTTGTCCATGATCGCCTTTCGAACGGAGTCGGCGCGATCGTACGAGAGCTGCCGCACGAGGTCGGCCGGCACGACGCCCTTCTTGCTCGCGTCGGTGTTGCCTTCGATGACGATGTAAGCGTTGCCGAACTTGCCGCCGAGCTCGCCGATTTCCGTGAGCGTCTTTGGAATCGTCGTGTCGTACTCGGGGTTCAGCGTCGACTTGTTCGGCTCGAACTGAACGATCACCGACTTCGTCAGGATCTCGCCCACGTCCGCCTCGGCGTTCTTGAAGAGCGCGCCCGGCCGGAACGTCGGCTGCGAAAGATCTCGGACGTCCTTGTGTTCCTCGGACATCTTTGCGAGGAGCGACGCCGCCTTCACCTTCGCCGCCGAGGCGGGCGCGTCGATCGCACCGAGCGACTTGTAGATCGTCGACGCGCGGCCCCACACGATCTCGAAGTTCGACGGGTTCAGCGGGTCGAGGAAGAAGTTCGCATTCTCGCGGTAGTTCGTCAGGTGTGCGTCGCCGTCGACGACGCCGCCGTCTTTGCCGATCATCGCCGTGCAATCCTCGACGGGGATGCTGAACGCGGCGGAGAGCGTCTTGGCCGCGGTGGTCGAATCGCGCCGCACCATCTCCATGCCTTCGAAGATTCCGCGGACGAGGCCGGACACGATCTCGGGGTGATCGCGATAGAAGTCGTTGCGGACCGCCCAAACGTCGGCGATCAGATGGTTGGCGCTCTCGGTCGTGACGACGAGGCGCGTGTCCTTCGCGAGATCCGTGACGTTGTAGATGTCGGGCGACCAACCGACGAACGCGTCGAACGACGCATCGTTCACGAAGATTTTGGCCGCGGCCGGCGCGTCGGGCGCCCAGCGGAAGTCCACCTCGGCCGGATCGATCCCCGCGTCGAGGAGCAGCGACATGATGAGGAAGTGGCTCGGCGAGTTCTGCGCGAGCACGACCTTGCGGCGCCTTCCCGCCCGCTGGTGGAAATCGTTGATGGAGCGGACGTCGCCGCGCGCGACGATGCCGTCGCCGCCGTCCGACCAGTCGATCTGCTGGCAGACGACCGGAACGGTGCGCGAGTCCTTCGTCAGTTCCGGTGCGAACAGCGCGATCATGTCGAGCGTTCCCCACAAGATGTGGCTGTGCCCGCTCGCGAAGAGATCCCGCGCCTTGACCGGGTCGTCGACGATCGAGAGCTTCACGTAGAAGCCGTACTTCCTTGCGAACACGCTCGCTGCGTTCGGCTCCATGCCGCCGTTGGCGACGATGATCGGCGCCCACCCCGGCCAGATGTTGATCGGGAACTGGACGACGAGCTTGCCGTCGAGCATCGGCTTGTCGTAGTCGCTCACGCCGGTGACCGGCGGAATCGCCGACTCGCCGATCAGCGAGACGGCCTTCTCCCCCGCGAGGAGCTTCTTCGCCAGCTCCGCATTTTTTTCCTTTTGTTGGGCCGCCTCGTCGCTCTGCTGCTTCTTGAGCTCGGCCGGATTGATCGACACGGGCCCCGGGCCTTGCGGCGCGATCTTGTCCCACCAACGCCACACGCCAAAGCCGACGACGGCCAGAACGAGCAGCGTGAGGACGAGCTTTCCACGTCCAGTCATCTAGGTTCCTCCCCGACGGTGATCGTCGGAATGCTATGCGTCCGTCGAATCACTTCTCGGCGATCTTCTGACGATCGTCCTTTTGTGTTTGTGCGGTGGGCGTCGTTGGTGCGGCGGCCTCTCCCTGCACCATTCCCATCTTCTTGCGATACTCCTGGAAGAGCATCGCCCCGCGCGCTTTTCGCATTTCTTGCTCACGCTGGATGCCCGAGCCCATTTGCTTTGCGAGATCGAGCGTCGCGCGCATCTGCCCTTCGCCCGACGCTGCCGATTGGCGAAGCTGTTGCATCGACTGGCCGAGCTCGCCTCCCATCATCCCCTGCAGCTCGGTGATCGAGCCCTTCATCAAGGACGACAGATTCTCGAGCGAGCGGCCGACGGCGACCTTGACCTTGAGCTGCTCGAAGTCGCGCTGGAACCTCTGAATCTCGCGCAGGCTTTGCGCGATGATCTGCGTGTTCTGCTGGTAGAGCTGCTCGAGGCTTTCGAGCTGGCTCTTGTTGTCGGTGATGTCGCGCTCCGCATCGGCGAGCTGTTCGGCGTAGTGCGCACCGTTGGCCTCGTCGTTCGCCGCGGCGCACGCCTGCAGCAATCCCTGCAGCTCCTCGCGCGTGCGTTCCTGGCGCTTCAGCTGGTCCTTCAAGAGAGCGATCTGTCCGGCGAGTTGGCCGTTTGCGTAGTGCGCCTTGTCCGCCTTCGCCTTGGCGTCGCGAATACCGCGCTCGACGACGGCTTCGTTGATCGCGTCCGTTTCGGTCGCCCTCTCGGCCGAGAGGCCGAGCCAGATGAACAGGCGCTTGATGGCCCGGAAAAACCCCATCGACTTTCTCCCTTCGACTCTCGCCGACTACTTGTTCGTTTCGCTCTTCGGCGGCGGCAACTCCTCCGCTTCGAGCAAGATCTTCTTTTCGAGGATGAACTCGAGCTGGCTGCCGAGCTGTTTTTCGTCGGCCGCGCCGACGACCGTCGCGCCGAGTCTCTTCACGCCGTTGAAGACGCGCGCATCCACGTCGAACGCGACGAAGTGTGCCGCGAGCGATGTTCCGCGCCTCGTCGCGTCGATCTTCAGCTTCGACAGCGCGCTCGTCGGATCGAGCGTCTCGGTGTTCTCGCCGTCGGTGAGGATGAGCACGTGCTTGTGCGTGAGGTTCGAGTCGAGCACCGCGCGCCCAGCGATCCGCACCGCGTCGCCGAGGGGCGTGGGTCCTTCCGGCGCGCTGAATTCGTGAATCCACGGACGCAGCTTGTTCCCGTCGAAGCGTCCGAGCGGAACGGCAATGTGCCCGTGCTTGCCGCGAAACGTCACGAGGCACGCGTCGATCCTCTTTGGGTGTTCGGGCGTTCCGCTCGCCGCGACGGCCTCGAGCCGATCGACGATCGCCGCAAGGGCTCGGTTCGCAATCACGTATTTCGGCTCCATTTGGCCTTTGCCCGAGCCGCTCGGCACGGCGTCCTTCATGCTGCCGGACGTGTCGTACACGATCGCCAGCGCAATGCCCTCTTCGGGCGGACGTGCCGCGAGCTCTCGCTCGTGCGCCGCATCTGCCGCTTCTTCCTCGCGAGTCCGTTCGTCGTCCGCGTTCTGCTTGGACTTCGATTGGAGAGCCGAGACGAGTGCCACGATGGCGACGATCACCAGCCCGACGGGGAACAAGCGCGACCGAGCAGTGCCCATCGTTTCGTTTCCTCCTCGTTCAGCCCGCGCGGAGGCTAGCAGGCGACCCTTGGCATTTCAACGCAAACCGAGGTGGCGCGCGGGCATGTTCGGGCGGCGTATTCGGTCGGGTCTGCGCGAATTCGCTCGCTCGTTCGCGGGGCGGCGAGCGGATCGCGACGGTGCTCGTCTGACGCGTCTTGCGCTCGCTTGGGAAGGCGACAGGAATCCGTCGACGGCGAAGCAATCGAGTCCTTGTGTTTCGCCCGACTCGGGTCGACACTATTCGATGAGTTGCGGCGCGTCGCCAGATCGCGATGGTAGAAGCCCCATCGCTTCGGCGTTGAACTCGGGAGGAAGGTGTCGTGAAGCCACTTGCCGTTCACTTCTCTCTGACTGTTGCGTTGACCACGGGGTTCGCGGGGATTGCTTCCGGCCAATTCAGGCCGGCAGGGCAGGTACGCCCATTCGCTGCCCCGATCGACCGCTGACCCGAGAACTCCGGGTTGCCGGTTCCGGCACCAAGCCCCGCTCCTTCTCCATCCCCTTCGCCGTCTCCGAGTCCAAGCCCACGACCGGGCCGCGACTCGACGCCTCGTCCGGGTGGCGGCACGACGCCGTCCCAGCCGGGCGGCGTGACGAAATCCGGCGCGCGTGAGTCGGGATCGTTCGATTGGCGCGCGTGGTGGGACGTCAACAAGTGGCGCTACCTCACGATCCAGCCCGTCGCCGGCGAGCGCACGGGCGATGCGAACTCGATCGGAGGATCGCTCGTCCCGGATCTATCGCGCGTCTCGACGATCGCGAAGCTGCGCGAGATGTCGATCGGTCCGAAGAACTCTCTCGCGCGTGAAGCACTCGGCGCGCTCGCGTCCATAGGCGGCACCGACACGATGACGGACATCGATGCCGCCGCCGGGGGCGCGGACGCCGAGCGGCGACTCGCCGCTTTCCTCGCCGCTTCGCGACTTCGCTCCGGCGCCGGAATCGACGAGATGCGTCTGGCGCTTCGGAATCCCAGCCGCTCGGCGCTCGAGCGCGGAGCGGCGGCCGTCGTGCTCGGGATTCGCAGGGATTCGGCGTCTCTTGGCGCACTCGCCGGTCTCGCGAACGATGCACGCCAGCCGCTCGAGGCGCGCGTCGGCTCGGTCATCGGCCTCGGTGTCGCCGGTGGCGACTCCGTGAAGGTCGTCGCCGACATTCTGGGGCGCGACAAAGAAGCGCACGTTCTGAAGCTCGCGGCCGCATTTGCGCTCGGACGCAGCGGCGACGAGCGAGCCGTGCCGGCTCTCACCGCCGCGCTTCTAGACGGCGTGACGGCGGACCTACGGCGCGCCGCGGCTGCGTCTCTGGGCGCGGTCTCGATCCACACCGAGCATGTCCTCGCCCAAGCAGCGCGGGCAGAAGCAAGCGAGGCGCTTCTCTACGCCGCGACGTCGGACTCGGACGTCGCCGTGCGCGGTCTCGCGTTGATCTCGCTCGCTCAAGCCGGCGGTGCGGGCGGCCACGCGGAGTGCCACCGCATCCTCGCCGTCGGAACCGGAGAACTCGTCGCGCCAGCGATGCTCGCTCTCGCGATCGGCGGATCATTCCTGGAAGACCACGCCATCCTCCCGTTCCTCACCGGCAATGCATCGTATCGCGCTCCGGCCGCGCTCGCGCTCGGACTCATGCGATGCGACTCGGCAAAGGGCCAGCTGCGCAGTCTTTTCGAATCGACGAACGATCGTTCGGTGAAACAGTTCACGGCGCTCGCGCTCGGATTCCTCCACGACGGAGTTTCGGCGCCATCCCTCGTGCGGTTCATCGTGGAAGCCGCCGATCGCGACTCCCGCGAAGCAGCCGTGCAAGCGCTCGGGCTCATGGGTGGCTACCCGGCTGTCGTCGGACTTCGCGGCGCGGCCGACTCGGCACCTTCCGGCGAGGGTCGCGCACTCGCGCTCGAGATGCTCGGGCACGTGCGCGACACGCAATCGCGAAGGCGCTTCGAAGGCGTTCTTGCCTCGCCGACGAGCTCTGACGAAGAGAAGACCGCAGCCATTCGCGCGCTCGGCTTCCTCGGTTCACCGGCCGGCTGGCTGCCCCCGCTGCGCGAGATCTTCACCGATCGGGATTACGCAACGATGAGCCCGCTCCTGAAATCGCTGGTGGCGAGTTCTTAGCCTCGACGCATTCCACACGCCCCGCGTTCCGTCAGACGAACGCGGGGCTTTTTTTTCGTGAGGCCGAGGAGGTGCATGCCGCAGTCCGAAGCCTCGATCTCGACCGCCGCCGGCATGTCGCGCGCGAACGCCTCGGCGAGAGCCGCGTGACGCTCATCGAACGCGTAGTGATGCCCCCGGCGTTCATGAACTCGCTCATGTCCGGGCCTGGACGCCTCAACGAATGCGCAGTCGAATCCCGTTCGTGATGGACACGCCGAGCGTGTTCGAGGCGTTCTCGTCTTTGATGATGCCTTGAAGGGTCGCGTCCGCGGCGCGAAGCACGTGCGGGGGAAGGCTCACGATCGTCGTCGGCGCCGGCGCACTCGGCAATGTCGGCGTCCCGACGATGACTTCGTGGCCGAGCGTGTTGAAGATGACGCGCGGCTGTCTCGAGCCTCCCGAGATCGGCGTCGCGAACGCCATCGATCCGAGGTCGAGCGGGTGCGGCACGAGCGTCGCGCGCGTCGGAAGACCGAGCCACCCGTAGAGCACGTAGCGCGAGCGATGGCCCACGCGGCTCGGCGGACCGCTCAGGGTCATCGCGAACGGCGCGGTGCGATCGACGTCGGCGAGGCGTTGCGGACCGCCAACTCCGCCGTTCACGAAGAGCACGTCGACCGCACTACCGCCGTGCCCGGTGTCGACGCGACCGGCAAGCGCGCGCACGACCGGATCGAACGTGACGAGGCACGCCGCGCCCGCTGCCGTGAGCCCGCTCGGGCTCGCGCTCGGCGCGCCCACGAGGAGCTCTTGCCCGTGGTCTCCAGTGACGTCTCCGACGTCTGCGAGCGCGGCGCCGAACCGATCGCCTTCGCCGAGACCCTCGAGCGCGAGAACCGACGCGCCCGTCGCCCCCGAGAAGAAGTACACGATCCCAGCGTCGAGACCCGCCGCGCCGTCGTCCCGCGGCGCGCCGATGGCCACGTCGTCGAGGCCATCGCCGTCGACGTCGCCGGCGCCGCACACCTCGGCACCGAAGTCTGCGTTCGAGGCCGCGCCGTCGAGACGCCGCAAGATGCCACCCGTCGCTCCGGACAACACGAAGGCCGACCCCGCGCCGATTCGGCCGCCGGGTCGCGCACGCGGCGCGCCGACGAGCACGTCCGGGACGCCGTCGCCGTTCACGTCGCCGAGCCCAGCGACGGAAGCGCCGGCTGAGATCCCCGACTCGGGGCCGTCGAACCGAAAGATTTGCCCACCCGTCGCTCCCGAGAACACGCGAACGGAGCCGCAGTCGGGACGAGACGGCGCATCGGCCGTGGGCGCGCCGGCGAGCACGTCGGGAACGTGGTCTCCGTCGACGTCGCCGAGCCGCGCGAGGGACGCACCGAGCTGATCGCCCGCGAACGCGCCGTCGATCTCGCGCACGATCGAGCCGGTTCGCCCGGAGACCAAGATGACCGCTCCGGCGTGATCGCGTCCGCCCGGACTCTTGCCCGGCGCACCGATGGCGAAGTCCGCGACGCCGTCCCCGTCGAGGTCGCCAATGCGCGCGATCGCCGAGCCGAGTCGCTCGTTCGAGGAAGCGCCCGCGATCTCCCACACGGTCGCTCGAGTTTGCGCGTTCACGAGCCGTGAGTACCCGGCGCCTTGGAATCCATTTCGGCTGGCGCCTGGAGCGCCGACCACGAAGTCCGGCGAGCCGTCCCCATCCGCGTCGCCGGCTGCGGCGAGCGCGGCGCCGAACTCTTCGTACGAGAGGTGCGCTTCGAATCGCCGGAGGGCGGTCCCGTCGCGTCCCGAGATCACGACGATCGTCCCCGAATCGGTGCGCCCGCCGAAGTCGTCGAACGGCGCCGCCGCGAGTACGTCGACGAAGCCGTCGCCGTCGAGATCGCCGAGCGCGGAAACGCTCGAGCCGAACGCCGCTTGCGCGCGGTCGAAGCGCAGCTCGAAAAGTCGGGTCTCCTGCGCCCGCGCCGTTGCGCACGCCACGAGGAACGCGAGGACCAGTCGTCCAATCGTAGGAATGTGAATCCCCCTTCAGGGTTCGATCGCCCGGTGGCCATTCTAGGGCCACGCCCAGAGCGCGGTCAACGCGACCTCGCGGGCGATCTCGAATCGAAACACGCTGGAGCTCGTCCGACGCACCGAATAGGATCGCGCGCGCGAGGAGGCACCCGACATGAAACGATTGCGACTGCTTGCACTGTTCCTCGTCTTCACGTCGCCGGCACTTCACGCAGCCGAACCGACGCGCAGCGAAAACGCGATCCTCGTCCTCGTCGACGGCGTGCGCTGGCAGGAGATCTTCGGCGGCATCGACGCTTCGCTCCTGACGAAGGAGAACGGCGGGATCGAGGACGCGACGGAGATTCGCAAGGCGTATGCTCGCGACGACATCGACGCGCAGCGCGCGGCGTTGATGCCCTTTTTTTGGCGCGTCATGGCGAAGGACGGCCAAGTCTTCGGCAATCAGAAGAAGGGCTGCGTCGTTCACGTCGCCAACGGCAAGAACTTCTCGTACCCCGGTTACAGCGAGATGCTCGTCGGGTTTCCGGACGACCGCATCGACAGCAACGACAAGAAGCCGAACCCGAACGTGACCGTGCTCGAGTGGCTGAACGGAAAGCCGCGGTGGCACGGCAAGGTCGCCGCGTTCGGCGCGTGGGACGTCGTTCCCTACATCGTGAACCGCGAGCGCTGCGGCTTCTTCGTGAACGCGGGCTTCGAACCGCTGACCGAGCCGATGTCACCGCGCGTCGACATCCTGAACCAACTCAAGCTCGACCTGCCGAAGCAGTGGGAGGGTGAGCCGGCGGACGCGATCACGTTCTACTCGATGCTCGAGTACGTGAAAGCGCACACGCCGCGCGTCCTCTATCTCACGTTCGGCGAGACCGACGAGTTCGCGCACTCCGGCCGCTATGCCGACGTGCTCGAATCGATTCACCGCACCGACCGCTTCGTCGAGACCCTGTGGACGACCGTGCAGGCGATGGAGTCGTATCGCGGCAAGACGACGCTCATCGTCGCGACGGACCACGGACGCGGCGACGGCCCGCGCGAGTGGAAGAACCACGGCAAGGACACGAAGGGCTCCGAGAACATCTGGATCGCGATCCTCGGCCCCGATACTCCCGCGCTCGGCGAGCGCGCGAACGTCGGCCCGTTCACGCAAAGCCAAATCGCGGCGACCTTCGCCGCCGCGCTCGGCGAGGACTATCACGCCGCAATCCCGAAGGCCGCACCCGCGCTCGACGGCGCGATCGCCCCGCCGCGCTGACGGCGAGACCGCCCTCGGCCGTTTTCTGTAACCCACCTCCGACACCTTCTTCAGGCAAACGCCCGGTGCGCGTGCCTGCAAAGGAGAAGTCATGCCCAAGATCTGCGAGTTTCGTGGGATCGTCATTCGGATGTACTTCGACGAACACAGGCCACCGCATTTTCACGCGGAATACGGCGAGTTTGCGGCGCAAATCGCCATTGGCTCCGGCAATGTCATGAACGGCAAGATCCCGCCGCGGATCTTTCGCCTCGTCACGCGATGGGCTGGGCTGCACCGAAGCGAACTCCTCGCCAACTGGAACCGCGCGCGATCCCGCGCACCCTTGAAACCCATCGAGCCGCTGCGATAGAAATCATTGCATGTTAGCGCGCGTTACAAAGGTCACTGTGCTCGGCGGCTACCGAATTCGCTTGGAGTTCGCAGACGGGTTCGTTCGCGAGATCGATCTCGACCCGTACCTGTCGGGGCCCGTGTTCGAGCCGGTGCGCGAGCCGAAGTACTTCCGGCGCGTCCGCGTCGAATGCGGCACGATCGTCTGGCCGAATGACGCCGACATCTGCCCGGACACCCTGTATCACGCGATTCCGCCGGACAAGCTCGACGACATGGCCTACCTGCGAAAGATCCCGGGGCTGCTCTCGGACCGGGTCGTTCCCAAGAGACGCGGGACGCGGCGTGCACGACGCGCCGCGGCAAAGGGTGGGTCACGCAAGGTGAAGCCGACTCGCGCGCTCAAACGCCGCCGACGCAATTCCAAACCGTCGTGACCACCTCCAGCGCCGGCGCGCCGTCGCCGCGCGTCGCTTACCCGACCTAAGGCAGCTGAATCGTCTCGAGCGTCCAGGCGTTCGACTCGAACTGCCATAGCGTGGTGACCGCGCCGCGGGTGTCCGAATCCCACGACTCCATCGGGAACGCGAGCACGACGCGGTGCGCATCGTCGGAAGTGATGT